>JBFFLO010000358.1:0-3397 GCA_041554895.1 Lutimonas sp.
GATGCAAAACAAGGTTCTCATTTTAGATTTTGGGTCACAGGTCACGCAACTTATCGCAAGAAGGGTAAGGGAGCTGAATATATACTGTGAAATCCATCCATACAACAGCAATAAATTTGATGTCAATGATTTTCAGGCAGTCATACTGTCGGGCAGCCCTCATTCTGTAAGAAATGATGATGCACCCCATCCTGACCTCTCTGAGATCAAAGGAAAAAAACCGTTGTTAGGGATTTGTTATGGAGCACAATACCTGGTGCATTTCTTTGGAGGGAAAGTAGGTCAATCCAGTTCACGCGAATACGGAAGGGCTAATTTGTCATATATTGATCATAGCAGTGAACTTTTTGACAATATCGAGGAAGGTTCTCAGGTTTGGATGAGTCATAGTGATACGATTATTGAATTGCCTGAGAACTATAAGGTGATCGCCAGTACACATGATATTGACAATGCTGCCTTTCAAATATTGGGAGAGCAGACCTATGCGATTCAGTTTCATCCCGAAGTTTACCATTCAACAGATGGTAAGCAATTACTGGAAAATTTTCTGGTCCATATTGCCCACTTGGTTCAAGATTGGACACCGACTTCTTTCGTTGAAACAACAGTAGCTGAACTTCAGCAAAAAATTGGAGATGAAAAGGTGGTGCTTGGTTTGTCAGGAGGTGTAGATTCTACAGTTGCAGCGGTACTGCTCGATAAGGCTATTGGAAAAAACCTCTACTGCATCTTTGTCAATAATGGTTTGTTGAGAAAAAATGAATTCGAAAGCGTACTTGATCAGTATAAGCATATGGGACTGAATGTGAAGGGTGTAGATGCATCTGAAAAGTTCCTTGATAAGCTAAAAGGAATCAAAGACCCTGAGTTGAAAAGAAAGGCCATTGGGAATGCTTTTATAGAAGTATTTGATGATGAGGCCCATTTAATTGAAGACGTAACCTGGCTGGCACAGGGCACCATATATCCGGATGTAATAGAATCCGTATCGGCTACAGGCGGGCCCTCAGCTACGATCAAATCGCATCATAATGTTGGCGGACTTCCTGATTTCATGAAATTAAAGGTTGTTGAACCCCTTCGAACCATATTTAAAGACGAGGTAAGAAGAGTAGGGAAAAGTTTAGGCATTGATGATGAACTTTTGGGAAGACATCCTTTTCCTGGCCCAGGCTTGGGAATCAGGATCTTAGGGGATATTACGGCGGAGAAGGTTAAAATGCTACAGGAGGTAGATCATATCTTTCTGGAAGGGTTAAAAAGATGGAAACTGTATGATTCGGTCTGGCAGGCAGGAGCCATGTTGTTACCCGTGCAATCGGTAGGAGTGATGGGAGATGAAAGAACCTATGAGAAAGCCGTAGTGTTAAGAGCTGTATCATCTACTGATGGTATGACTGCAGACTGGGTAGACCTTCCGTATAAATTCCTTCAGGAGACTTCCAATAAGATCATTAATGGAGTCAAGGGGGTGAACAGAGTTGTTTACGACATTAGTTCAAAGCCACCGGCAACTATAGAATGGGAGTAGTAAGCCTCTAAGCGTTATCTTTCAAGGGTTTCCCCACTTTGTTAACAAAAAATGGAAAAAACCATATATTTGATAAAATATCGCAGTTTAATTTAAGTTTACAATTATTAGATCTCATTAGTAAATGAAACATATTAAGATAATAGTTTTTTTATTCCTTTTTGGATGGGTTGGCCTTTTTGCACAAGACAAGAAATTTGTCACCTATAAAGTGAAAGAGGGAGAAACCGTGCAGAGTATCAGTAAGGCCCTGTCAATAACTCCCTATGACCTGTTAAAGCTGAATCCGGATATAAAGGATAATGTAACTAAGGATGATGTACTGATTATTCCAAACAAGCAATACGATCCATTGGTAGACATCAGTGTTGCGGATCTTAGTGGCGTAGGGGATAAGGATATTATTGTAGATAAATTCATATATCATGAAGTAGTGCCGAAAGAAACGCTTTACAGTATTGTCAAAAGTTTTAATGTTACTTCAGAGGACTTGTATGAAAATAACCCATTTCTAAAGGAAAGTGGATTAAGAATTGGTCAGGTGATCAGAATTCCATTATCTGTGGATGACTCGGAATTAATGGCTAAGGAAGCAAATACACAGCCTTATTTGGTCAAAGCAAAGGAGACAAAATACAGTATATCTAAGAAATTTGGTATATCTATTGGCTACCTTGAAGAATTAAACCCTAAGATTGCTGAAAACGGATTACAAATCGATGATGTGATCATAGTGCCCATTGAAGCCATGGAATCAGTAAATGATGAGTTTTTGAGCTATGAGGTTCAAAAATTGGAAACGATGTACAGCCTTACCAGAAAATTTGGTATTACAGAAAAAGAAATGCTTGCATTAAATCCGGAAGTGTCGGAGGGTATCAAAGAAGGTATGCTGATCAAGGTCCCTAATATGTTGATTAGTGACAAGCCTTTGTTCATAGATAATATTCCCGAAAACACCAAGCTTAAAATTGCCATGATGTTGCCCTTTAAAAGCAGGAGGGATAGTTTAGATTTTGCAGCAGACAGGCTATTGAACATCACTACGGATTTTTATTTTGGTGCTTTGCTGGCCCTGGACTCTTTAAAGAAAGAAGGACTATCGGTACAGATGAAAGTTTTTGATACGGAAAATAATAAACAAGTTTCCAGGAGAATAAGTGATCAGGTGGAGCTACAGGAATTCGATGCCGTTATTGGTCCGTTGTTCCTTGCAAATGTAAAGTCGGTATCCGACAATCTAAAATATGGCAAACCCTTGATTATATCGCCAATTTCCACAAAGGATCATTCTTATATCGACAATAAAAAACTAGTCCAGGAAAGAGCTTCTCTTGCCAATCAGACAGAGGAGATGATGGATTTTATAAAGGCAAATTATGAAAATCAGGACCTAATTGTCATTAAGAATGAGAGCCAAAGATCACAAGAACAATATGATCGAATCATTGCTGATCTTCGGGCTTTGAACCCTGAGAAAGAAGTAAAGACGCTTGAACCGAAGGATGGCTATATCAATCCGGATGAATTCAGGGTATTTAGAGATACACTTGAGCGCAATATTGTAAATTGGTTTTTTATTACTGATAATGATCCGGCATATTTGGGTGACGTTTTCAATAACTTAGGAGTTTTTCCTGAGGCAGACAGCCTGGTTGTTTTTGGATTTGAAAAAGACAGGAACTTTGATAAAATTGACAATAATTTTTTAGCGCGAGTTCATTTCCATTACCCTAGTAATACCTTTATAGATTATAACTCACCTGCCTACAAGAATTTTGAAGCAATGTATAGAAGGAAATATTATGGCAGACCGTCATCTTTTGCCGTTGAGGGCTTTGATGTTACCTATGACCTTTTACA
>JBFFLO010000359.1:0-3374 GCA_041554895.1 Lutimonas sp.
ACTCGATTTTTCGGCGTTTACGGGAAGGATTGCTATTGGAAGGGTTTTTAGAGGAGATTTGGAAGAAGGCAAAGATTATATGCTGTGTAAAGCTGATGGATCGGCCAAAAAAGTAAGGATCAAAGAACTGCATACGTTTGAAGGACTTGGAAGGGCCAAGACCGATAAGGTGAGAAGCGGCGATATCTGCGCAATTACAGGTTTGGAAGGTTTTGATATCGGTGATACCATCGCTGATCTTGAAAACCCGGAAGCTTTGCCAAGAATTGAAGTTGACAAGCCAACGATGAGCATGTTGTTCACCATCAATAATTCACCATTTTTTGGTAAAGAAGGTAAATACGTAACTTCCCGTCACCTTAGGGACAGATTGTTCAAGGAAACGGAAAAGAACCTGGCGCTAAGAGTTGAGGAGACAAGCAGTGAAGATAAGTTTATCGTTTTTGGCAGGGGTATATTGCACCTTTCTGTACTTATTGAAACCATGAGAAGAGAAGGTTATGAACTTCAGGTTGGAAGGCCACAGGTTATAATCAAAGATATTGACGGAGTTAAAAGTGAACCTTTTGAAACTTTGGTGATTGACGTTCCTGAGGCATTGGCAAGTAAAGCCGTTAATTTGGTAACTATCAGAAAAGGGGACCTTCATGTAATGGAGCCTAAAGGAGATTTACAGCACCTTGAGTTCGATATTCCTTCCAGGGGACTGATCGGTTTAAGGAATAAAATACTTACTGCAACTCAGGGAGAGGCCATCATTAATCACAGGTTAAGAGGTTATGATGCGTTTAAAGGAGAATTCAATGAAGTAAATAACGGCGCCATCGTGTCTTCAGAGCCGGGAAAAGCGACAGCTTATGCCATCGACAGACTGCAAGACAGAGGTAAGTTCTTTATTGATCCAAATGATGAGATCTATAAAGGGCAGGTAGTTGGCGAAAACAGCCGTCAAGAAGATATGGGGGTAAACCTGATCAAAGGAAAAAAACTGACCAACGTAAGAAAATCAGGAACTGATGAAAGTGCCAAGATATTCCCTAAAGTAGATTTTTCTCTGGAAGAATGTATGGAATATATCAGGGATGATGAATACCTTGAGATCACGCCGCTTAGTCTTAGAATGAGAAAAATCGAATTCAGGTAATCTATTTGGAGATTGGGTATTATAGCATTTAAAGTCAATTAATAAATTGTTAAAAATCAAATGGGCTTTGCCTAAAAAAGTTTTAAAATTGTAAATTGCCAGGCAAAATGATGGAAATGAAATTGAAATATATATTCCTGTTGATCCTTGGGATCGGCATTTTTTCTTGTAGTGATGATGATGACGCAAAAGAGGGACCCCATGATCCGGTTGCTCAGGCACTGATCGATGACGCTACATTGATCGAATTTCTGCAAACCCATTATCTCACCCCTGAAAAGGAGATCGATACCATTACCAATGGAGAAACACCTTTATATGACATTGTTTCAACAGATGCCATAGAATATAACGATATAGATTATAAAATATATTATTATGTGGATCAGCAAGGGATAGGGGTTCAATCGAGCAGAAATGATTCGGTTCAGATCTTATACCGGGGATTTTTGCTGGACAGTATCAAGTTCGATGAAAACACCAGTTATACATCTAATAAATCCTGGTTTCATCTACCCAATACTATTCCCGGATTCAGGTATGGGGTAAGCTATTTTAAGGAAGGAGAAAAAGTGATCTTTCCTGACGAGTCGTTTGGTTATGAAAACACAGGTAAGGGGATCTTCTTTATGCCTTCAGGGCTGGGTTATGCCAATATTGGATCAGGAGGCGCCATCCCGCCAAACGCTCCTATTTACTATTTTCTCGATCTTGGAAGGGTAGTCATTGCAGATGCCGATAATGATTCTGTTTCAAACAATGACGAGGATGTGGATGGTGATGGAAATGTTACCAATGATGATACAGATCAGGACGGAGTGGCAAATTTCAACGATGTTGATGATGACAATGACGAAATATTAACCAAAGACGAGGATGCGAATGGTGACGGTGATCCAACGAATGATGATACAGATGGAGATGGCACTCCTGACTATCTGGACCCGGACAATTGATCCAAAAAAACATTATAAAAAAAGGCTGTGAAAACTCACAGCCTTTTTTTATGCGCTATTTATTGAGTATTGAGGTAATCTCTTTGATCACCATATCAATTTCTTGTTTTGTATTGAATTTACTGAAGGAAAATCTCACAGAAGTATGTTTGGCATCTTCTTCCTTAAGAATTGCCTGAAGTACATGTGAACCTTTATTGCTCCCGCTCTGGCATGCGCTTCCCCCGGAAGCAGCAATTCCTTTAAGATCCAGATTGAACAGCATCATAGGTTTTTCGACCGGAAACCTTACATTCAGGATGTGAAAAGCAGAACGGTCAGGATCAGCTGAAAGGCCGTTAAAGGATACTCCGGCAACTTTGTTGCTGATCTGTTCGATAAAGTATTGCTTGAGATCAGAAATATAAGCTTTGTCTTCTGTATAATGGTCCATGGCTATGCTCAGGGCTTTGTCCAGGCCAACTATACTATGGGTGTTTTCGGTACCTGCCCTTGTTCCCATTTCCTGTTCTCCCCCATGAAGCATCGGTTCAATTTTATGTCCCTTTTTGATAATGGCAAAACCAACCCCTTTTGGCCCGTGAAATTTATGGGCGCTGGCCACGATAAAGTCGATCGGGTTTGCCTGAAGGTCAATAGGGACATGTGCGATTCCCTGAACAGTGTCTGAATGGAACAGTGCTCCGTTTTCTTTGCAGAGGCTGCTCACTTTCTGTATGTCCAGGATATTGCCAATTTCATTGTTCACCTGCATCAGACTCACAAGGCTTTTCTTTTCCGAATTCTTTAATTTATGTTCAAGTTCGTTATAATTGATTTCCCCCTGATGATCTACCGACAAATACGCCACTTCAATCCCAAAGTCCTTTTCAAGCGCTGCTATGGTATGCAGTACGGCATGGTGTTCTATGGGAGAACTTATAATTCTTTTAACCTCCAGGTTCTTGACCGCATTAATCAAGATCAGGTTGTCGGCTTCGCTACCTCCGGCTGTAAAAATTACTTCAGAAGCAGAACAATTGAAATATTTTGCTATATGCTTTCTTGCAGTTTCTACCTGTGCCTTGGCTTTTCTCCCAAATTCGTGACTAGACGAAGGGTTTCCAAAATTATTGAGCATTTGCTCGGTCATCGCCTTGACCACTTCTTTGTCTAGTGGAGTTGTTGCCGCGTTGTCGAAATAGATTTTTTGCATGCTACAAAAGTAATTATTTTTCTTAGGACTTATGTTTTATAATGAGTATAAAACCTTTACTTTTGTCCTGATTTCGATC
>JBFFLO010000360.1:0-3357 GCA_041554895.1 Lutimonas sp.
CCCTTGAATTTTAAGGTCCGCTTTTTTTTTGCGATATTCGCCGCTATCAAAAAACATCATTTATGAAAGTACTCTCCTATAATGTAAATGGCATTCGTGCCGCGATTAAAAAGGGGTTTTTAGACTGGTTGCAAGCAGCAGATCCGGATGTTATATGTATTCAGGAGACCAAAGCACAAAAGGAGCAATTGGATCTGGAACATTTTGAAGAGGCGGGTTATCCTTACCATTATTGGTTCTCGGCCGAGAAAAAAGGATATAGTGGCGTCGCTGTTCTCTCAAAACTCAAACCCAACAAAGTAGTTTACGGCACCGGAATTGAAAGTATGGATTTTGAAGGTCGTAATCTTCGCCTGGATTTTGACAAGGTTTCTGTCATGAGTTTGTATCTTCCGTCAGGAACTAATGATGCAAGGCTTGATTTTAAGCTGAATTATATGGACGAGTTTCAAAATTATATAAATGATTTAAAAAAAGATATTCCCAATTTGTTGATTTGCGGTGATTACAATATCTGTCATCAGGAGATCGATATACATAACCCGAAGCAAAACAAAAACACCTCCGGGTTTCTTCCTGTTGAAAGAAAATGGATCGATGATTTTATCAATAGCGGTTTTATCGATTCCTTCAGGCATTTGAACAAGGAGCCTCACAACTATAGCTGGTGGAGCTATCGGGCAAATGCGAGAAACAACAACAAGGGTTGGAGAATTGATTATTGTATGGCCAGTAGTCCGTTAGAGGAGCACATTGACAGGGCATTTATTCTGCCACAGGCAAAACACAGTGATCACTGCCCTGTAGGGATCAAACTTAAATTTTAAACAGCTGTTTTGTTGGCTAATTGACCGCAGGCGGCATCGATATCCTTACCCCTGCTGTGCCTGATATTAACGGTAATGTTATTTCTTTCGAGTTCCCGCTGATAATAAGCGATTGCCGCTTCATCAGCTTGAACAAATCCGTCTTCTTCAATGGCATTGTATTCGATCAGGTTAACCTTTGATGGTACTTTTTTACAATAGGCCACCAGGGCATCTATATCTCTTTTCTTATCATTGATTCCTTTCCAGACCACATATTCAAAGGTGATTACCTTATTGGTCTTCATGTACCAGTATTGAAGTGACTGCAGGAGGTCAGCAAGTGTTGACTTATCATTGATGGGCATCATTTTAGACCTCACCTCATCTATCGCCGAATGCAGGGAAACAGCCAAATTGAATTTTACCTCATCATCAGCCAATTTCATGATCATTTTGTGTAATCCAACAGTAGAAAGCGTGATCCTCCTTGGTGACATCCCCAGGCCTTCATCCGAAGTGATCATTTCTATTGATTTGAGCACATTTTTATAATTAAGCAAGGGCTCGCCCATACCCATAAAGACGATATTATTCAGTTTGTGACCCTTATAGGCCCTGCTTTGCCGGTCTATGGCAACTACCTGGTCATAGATCTCATCAGGATTCAGGTTTCTCATTTTCTTCAACCGGGCAGTAGCGCAAAACGTGCAGTTCAAGCTGCAGCCCACCTGGCTGGAAACACAAGCCGTAGTTCTGGTGGCTGTCGGTATAAATACCGATTCCACAACAAGGCCATCATGCAATCGAATGGCATTTTTAATGGTTCCATCCGAAGATTGCTGCATATCATCCACTTCGATATGATTGATCACAAAATGGTCGAGTAAAAACTGTCTGGTTTCCTTGGAGATGTTGGTCATGCTATCAAAGTCATGAGCCCCTTTATGCCATAGCCATTCATAGACCTGATTACCTCTAAAGGCCTTCATGTCATGATCTGTAAAAAAAGTTCTTAACGCTTCTTTACTAAAGGATCTTATGTCTTTTTTTGTTGCCATATAGTATAAAAAAACGTCCGACAACCAATCTGTTGACGGCTGAACGGACGCTTTGATTCAATCTTTATTTTTTTAAATGATCAACATTGCATCACCATAGGAATAAAACTTATATCCTTTTTCTATGGCTTCCTTATAGGCTTTTTTCAACAAGTCATGACCCGCAAAAGCCGAAGTCATCATCATCAATGTCGATTTTGGGGTATGGAAATTGGTGATCATACAATTCGCAATACTAAAATCATAAGGAGGAAATATAAATTTATTGGTCCATCCTTCATAAGGCTTTAAATGTGCATCGGCCGAAACAGAACTTTCCATAGAACGCATGACGGTTGTACCTACCGCACAAACCCTTTTCTTTTTATCGATTGCCTGATTGACAGCATCTGCAGTGCTTTCCGGGATGAATACTTCTTCAGAATCCATTCTGTGTTTTGAAAGGTCTTCTACCTCCACCGGATTAAAAGTCCCTAAACCAACATGAAGCGTCAACTCCTTTAGATCTATACCTTTGATCTCCAGTCTTTTCAATAAGTGTTTTGAAAAATGAAGCCCTGCCGTAGGAGCTGCCACTGCACCTTCATGTTTCGCATAAATGGTTTGGTATCTTTCCTCATCAGATGCTTCCACTTCTCTTTTGATATATTTTGGAAGAGGTGTTTCACCCATTTCATTGAGTTTCTTACGGAACTCTTCATAAGATCCGTCATAAAGAAAACGAAGCGTTCTTCCTCTGGAAGTTGTATTGTCGATCACTTCTGCGACCAACCCACTATCTTCTCCAAAAAACAATTTGTTTCCAATTCTGATCTTTCTGGCTGGATCTACCAATACGTCCCATAACCTGCTTTCAGCATTCAATTCTCTCAATAAAAAGACTTCAATTCTTGCACCTGTCTTTTCCTTGTTTCCATATAATCTGGCCGGAAATACTTTGGTGTTATTAAAAACCAAAATATCACCCTCGTCAAAATAATCTACAAGATCTTTAAAGTGTTTATGTTCAATGGTTCCATCTTTTCTGTTCAGTACCATTAATTTAGCTTCGTCTCTGTGCTCAGATGGGTATTCTGCCAATAATCCTTCGGGGAGGTCATATTGGAAATGGGATAACTTCATATATTGTTATTTATTAAAATGCTTGCAAATATACAATCTCAAACTACCCTTTGTCAAGTCTTTTCCCAATTAAATTGCTTTTTTATTCAGATGGTGTAAAATGTTTTTTGAATCCCTATCTTTACGCAAAATTTTGACATGTCAAAAAAAGTGATTCCATACAAGGATTCTGAGCGGGGGAAAAAAGAGCAGGTGACCGAAATGTTTGATAAGGTTTCGTCCAATTATGACGTCCTGAACAGGGTACTTACCTTTGGTATTGATATCAGCTGGAGAAAGCATGTCGTCGCTTTGGTCAAAGAGGGCAAAGCCCAAAAAGTACTTGACATAGCTACCGGAACCGGTGATTTGGCCATTATGATGGCTAA
>JBFFLO010000361.1:0-3357 GCA_041554895.1 Lutimonas sp.
CCGAAGATAAATTGATGTTGGATGCCATAAATGAAGTTTATAATTTTGGGCAAGGGTATTACCAGAAAATGGGCAAATCCAAAGTTGAAAGTGATAAAAATTTAGCTTCGAATTTTAAGTATTTCAATCGGTATATTAATCAAAAATACATCAGAAATAATTCTAAAGAAGTTGATGAAAAAATCAAGGCAGGGCATCAAATTCAACCTGAAAAATCTTTAATTTGGGATAGAGTAGGCGGATACATGGCAAGTCAACTAAATCAAAATTACTCCCAAGAAGGCGCATTAGCTTTTTTCAAAGCGTATATTGGTTTGTACAAAAAAGATAAATCTATTTCGTACCGTTTTACAAAAGATTTTGAAAATGCTGTGCAGAAATATTATCAAGATTGGCAAGTTACCAGAGCACTAGATCCTAGCTTGACACGCTTTGATAAAAACACAGATTGGGATCAAGTACCGATTCAATTGGACAATGAATTGGGAAAGTATAGCGTTTATCCTGATTTTTATGGTGATTTGATTGACTACACCTATTCAAATTTACTTTTTAATAAAAAATATGACGAAATTTCTCAAATTACAGGCCTTGCGGATACCTATTTTTCCGGGCGTTTTTTTACTGAGTTTTTGAAAGGATTCGAAGCATTAAGTCAAAAAGATTTGAACAAGGCAAATACTTGTTTTGCAAAGGCAAATGAAATCGAAAATCATTTGGAGAATCCGAATTGGATAGGCTCATTGATTTTAAACTTAGCCCAAGTTGACCCGGTAATGGCATTTAGTTTGGGCGAAGTTATGGCTGCGTATAATCCAAAATCGTACATATTTCAGATTGGTATGTCAAATCTAGCCAGTAAAATGGGAATGAAAGAAAAATCTATATTTTATGCTCAAAAAGCTTTAGAAATAAAGCCCGATGACGAAATGGCTTTGAAATTCATAGGAAATCATTAGAATATTTTGAGATTTAGTTAGCGTTAATTGTCATCAACAAAAACCCCTCCAGAGATGGAGGGGTTTGTATTTGTTCCAAAAAATCCGCTGTATTTCGCTTGTATTTTGAACCCTCTGATCCCGGCATGGTCATTTATCTGGTATATTAAATGGATCATTCTTAAATGGATGTCTCTGGTGAACGGTGCGCTAAAAAATTTACCATTCTTGCTATAAGATGAGAATCAAAAGTTTTTGTTTATTTACGTAACTTTCGAGGGGCTAAAGTTTTGATCCTATGAAAAACGTGTTACTGTTAATTCTGGTTACCTTTTTATCGCTAACTTCATGTAAAAAGAATATGGATGATGAATTGCGTGATCATTGGAAAAATGAAATTTTAGAGGCTGAAAATAATTTTGCTCAAATGGCAGCAGCAGAAGGCATAACCAAGGCATTTTTGACCTATGCTGCGGAAGATGCAGTGCTCATGCGAGATGAAAAGCTTATCATTGGCAAGAAGGAATTGAAGGAGTATTTCACGAATCAAGCATCTGCAGCTAATAACCTCAGTCTGACATGGACGCCTGATTTTGTCGATGTCTCTTCTTCGGGTGATTTGGGTTATACCTACGGGCAATACAAAGTATCATTTACGGATTCAAAAGGAGCTGTTAGGGAGCATCAGGGTGTTTTCATACCGTTTGGAAAAGACAAGAAGACAACACTTGGAAATTTATCTGGGATTGATCCTATCAACTGAGAAATTTCAGTTTTTAAAGGCGAATCTCGACAGATTCGAAGAAATATTAATATAAAAGAAAATGCAATGTAAAAATTGTGATCAGACAATTCAGGATGATTATTCCTATTGCCCTCACTGTGGTCAGAAGTCGGATGTGACTCATTTGAATTTCAAGCAGTTAATCAAAGACATTTGGATCGCTTTCAGCAATACGGATGAAGGGTTTTTGCTTTTGATCAAAGAATTGGTATACAAGCCAGGCAAAGTTGCCCGGGCCTATGTTTCCGGGAGGCGCAAACATTATTTCAACCCATTCAGCTACCTGGCAATCATGGTGGCCATTGCGTTTTTTTTCATACTTCGCTTTGAGAGTTACGGGATCGATTATTCTCAAATGAAAACCCAAGATCTGGAGCTTTTGCGATTTGCCTTGCGGTACTTTAACCTGTTCATACTTTTCATGTGTCCCGTTTATGCCCTTGTAATCTGGATATTCTTTTTGGGAAACCAATTGAACTATGCGGAAAACCTGGTCCTCTCTGCCTATCTCAGTGGCCAGAACATGCTGTACTACATTGTGGCTATAACCCTTTTTATTCTTTTTCCATCGAATATGGATGTTCTTGGGTTGATCATTGGGTTGATCATTACGATTTGGTACATCATGGCAATATTGCAGTTCTATGCAAAAAGATCGTTTTGGAGTATTATGAAAGCGATACTTGTCATTGTTATATTCCAGATTGCTTCACAGGGAATGATAATGTTCACCTACTCCGTTTATAGGATTTCAGTCCTGAATTGAGGATTGGTCCATCCGTTGCAGTATCACCCTGGGACCGGATCACTATAGTTAAACCTTCCTACTGGCGAGGCTGGCGGGTTGTCCTGCGCCAGCTTTAATCTTATTTTGCGGAAGAAAGGAAGCATTTGGTTTGTTGTTGATGCTGAAAGTTAAGAAATTTCTGATTTTGAGGGGTGAATAAAGGAGAAGTTAGCCTTGATTACTTTGTAACCAACTAAATATAAGAATTTTAAGTCGCGGGTTCGAGTCCCGTCCAGACCGTAACAATAAGTGTTAAGTTTTAAGTGTTAAGGACTAAGAAAAGACGAATTTCACTTAAAACTTAAAACTTAACCCCTTACTGAGGTTTTTTTGTTTTAGAGACTTTCCTAACTGATTTAGTGCTTTTACTGAATAATTCATCTTATTTGCCTTGATTATAGTGGTTTAAGATCATGTCTATGAGAATGCTTGATGATTTATGTAATAGACCAAAAGGGGCGCTAGAAGGGACGGTAAAATTCCGAGGGGCGGACTTGTTAGCAGTTGCTTCGCAGTTGTTGTGGTCTGGATTTGACCTTATCATTATAGCCGATATGATTTCTGGATGAGTCATTGTAGTAATTGGAGTATTTTTTGTTTGGACCTATTCTGGTTTATTAAGAATCATATTGGGAACATTATTGATTCTTTTTACATAGATTTATCCTTGAATAAAATCACCAGTAACCCGCCCTGGATTAATTTTAAATAATACTTTGCTGTTTTTTGCAAATTTAAAGCGCCTTTTTGACGTATTAATTGAATCAAAAATGATTAATAATAAGGGCTCACAGAGGATGATGATAATTGCAGATAAACTCTATATATACTTTATTCTCTAGTTGTGC
>JBFFLO010000362.1:0-3347 GCA_041554895.1 Lutimonas sp.
TCCAATAACATCCCTGACCCTCCGGAAAAGACATTAACAGACGAAGAATTACTTGATCTCACCCAAAAGGAAACTTTTAGTTATTTCTGGGACTTTGCAGAAGCTAATTCAGGAGCGGCACGTGAACGTTTTCACCCGGACAACCCTTCGTTTGATGCCAATATCGTTACTACAGGGGGCACAGGATTTGGACTGATGTCGATCCTTGTTGGTATAGAAAGAAACTATGTGTCAAGGGCTGAAGGAGTTGATAGGCTCAATAAAATCTTAACATTTTTAGCTACTGCTGACCGGTTTCATGGAGCCTGGCCCCATTGGATGAACGGAAATACGGGTCAAGTCATTCCCTTTGGAAATCTGGATGATGGCGGAGATCTCGTCGAGACAGCATTCCTGTGCCAGGGGTTAATTTGTATCAAAGAGTATTTTAAAAATGGTTCTGAAATTGAAAAACAGCTTGCATTAAAAGCGGACCAGCTTTGGAAAGCAGTGGAATGGGATTGGTACACTCAGGGTGAGGATGCGCTTTACTGGCATTGGAGCCCTCTCCATGATTTCTCGATCAATTTCAAGCTTTCCGGATATAATGAAGTACTCATCACCTATATTATGGCAGCAGCTTCAATTGACCATTCGATAAGCAAAAAAACCTATACCACCGGATGGGGCTCAGAAGGCGGCATCAAAAGTGACCAAATCACCTACGGAATTCCATTGCTCCTAAAACATAACGGAGCAACAACTTATGGCGGCCCTCTTTTTTGGGCACATTATTCCTATTTGGGCCTTAACCCTGCAGGGCTTCAGGATGAATTTGCCAATTACTGGGATGTAAATAAAAACCACAGTACCGTAAATTACCAATACTGTGTTGATAATCCCAAAAAATTCACTGATTATGGTGACGATTGCTGGGGGCTTACTGCCAGTTACTCAAGAAATGCTGATGGAAGCATCGGATATTCGGCACATGCCCCGGGAAATGACCTGGGAATTATCTCACCTACGGCAGCTCTTTCCTCAATGCCCTATACACCTCAAGAATCGATAAAAGCCTTGCGCTATTTCTACGGGCATAAAGATAAGCTCCTGGGGCCGGCCGGGTTTTATGATGCCTTCAAACCAGGGACCAACTGGGTTGCCAAGGCCTATCTGGCTATTGACCAGGGACCGATAATCGTAATGATCGAAAATTACAGAACAGGACTTCTTTGGGATTTGTTTATGCAGAACGAAGATATACAAAAGGGGCTGGATAAATTAGGCTTCAGCTATCCCAAGTAAAACCGGTTAAGGGGCAGTCGCTTTGTACAAAATTGCACTATTGGTAGTTGATATTTGGAATTCTGCTCCCGACAGGGCCAAAAAACTATCTCCCTTTTTAAGGAATAGCGCACCCTCCTTCTCTGTCACCTCGGCTTCCCCTTCCATAAGCAGATAAATTTCGACTGAATTCGATTTGGCATGATAAGGATTATCAGGACTTATGGTCAATTCACTCAGCTCAAAATCAGGAGCCGGACTTTTATATTTTCTTTCAATACCATTGTCTTCCAAGTTTCCTTTTAAAATCTCCGGTTTTGTTTCTTCAAAAACAACATGCTTTAATAATTCGGGTACATCTATATGTTTTGGTGTGAGCCCCCCCCTTAAAACATTGTCAGAATTAGCCATCAATTCAATATTCTGCCCTTCGAGATACGCATGAGGAACCCCTGCATCCTGAAAAACAGCTTCCCCTTTATGTAACTTGAGAAGGTTGAAAAAAAAGATTGAAAAAATCCCCTTATCCAAATGAACCGGATTGCCAGTATCAAGAACTGCTTTTGCTGCCCAAAATTCAGGTGATGATTTTGAGAGTTTTTTTTCTTTATACAAGGGGAGTATTCTATTGGCTAATGGCCTTAGTATCTTATCGCTTTCATCAAAAGATAATTCCATCACATATTGATACAATCCTTTATAGCCCTCCTTTAAAAATATAGGGGCCAAAGTTTCAAGTTCCGGATTCTTATGAAGCACTTCAAGTAAATCCTCCTTGGGAAGGAAGCCATGCAACAACCAAAAATCTCCCAAAGCAACCATGATTTCAGGTTTATGGTTGTCATCCTTATAATTTCTGTTAGGAGCCGTCAACGGAATTCCCATTTCATTTTCCTTTTTAAACCCTTTCTCTGCCTCAACTTTACTTGGGTGTACCTGAATTGAAAGCATTTGATGCACATCCAGTACTTTAAAAAGAAAAGGCAATCTTCCAAACCTTTTGTAGGTCTTCTCTCCTAAAAACACTTTAGGGTCAGAGGCTAAAAAAATATCCAGCGGGACCTCGCCCTCTTCAGTTTCCAGCAGTGCAGGGGCGTTTATATGAGCTCCCAACCAGTATTCTGCATATGGGCCATCACCGGATGAAATTTCCAGTAAATCCGGGATATAAGTATACCCTCCCCAAGCGTAATGCTGAAGGCGTCCTTTGAGGCCAAATACTTTTTTCATACATTTTTTTTGGAGGTCCGAAGATAATTAATAATCATAAAAGACCTAGCCCCGATTTATCATAAAGTTTATGGTGCCCTTGGTTCAAGTCTGCTTTATTTACCAAACAGTATTTTTAAAGGAGCTTTGTTTAAAAATAACTTGATTATTGCAATTCACCTAACATGAAAGAATTTATGTCTTTTATGGAAAATCCTTACCACAAGCAGGGGTTTAAAAGTCAAATAACTCATATTACTTCCTAATTTTGACCTAAATCAATTGATCCATATGATCCTCATAAGATTACCGGGTCGTTTTTAAATCTTTTTACTTTCTTTGCTAATCATGAATCAACAAGAATCAAAAAATATTATAGAACTGTTAAAACAGGGAGATCAAAAGACATTGGAAAAAATATATCTTGATCACAGAGAAGGATTTCTAAATTTTTCCCGAAAATACAATGTTGATGAATCTGATGCCATAGATATTTACCAGGATTCTATTTTGATTCTCAGAGACAATGCCATCAATGGTCGAATCGATGATTTACAAAGCAATATTTCTACTTATCTGTTTGCCATAGGCAAATACAGGATTTACCGTAATTTCAGGATTCAGTCAAAGTTACAAATGACCAATGATTTTGACCTGGTTGAAGAAAATTTAGATTTTGATGTTAACCTTTATGGACCGGTTTTAACTAAAGAACAACAACTATTAAAAAAATACTATGATGAGTTAGGTGATAGATGCAAAAGTATCTTAAATTTGTTCTATTATCAGGGCTATAATCTTGATGAGATCAGATCCATACTCAACTATAGCAATAAGAAAGTTTTAAAAAGCCAAAAATCTCGATGTATCAAACA
>JBFFLO010000363.1:0-3345 GCA_041554895.1 Lutimonas sp.
ATTCCTGCCTTTGTTTATAAACCTTTAAACGCTAAAGGCCCACTACCCGTAATGATCTCTATTCATGGCGGGCCCGAAGGTCAACACACACCTTCTTTTTCATCTTTTTATGCCTTTCTTGCCAATGAAATGGGTATTGCAGTTATTGCTCCCAATGTGCGAGGGTCATCAGGATATGGGAAAACGTATTTGAAATTGGACAATGGTTTCAACAGAGAAGACTCTGTTAAAGACATTGGTAAATTAATCGAATGGATTGAAAACAATGCCGATTTTGATAAAGATAAAATCGCCGTGTTTGGAGGTTCTTATGGGGGTTATATGGTTTTATCTTCTATGTATAATTTTAAAGATAAATTAAAATGTGGAGTTGACATTGTTGGCATCAGCAATTTTGTTACTTTTTTGGAAAATACAGAAGAATACAGAAGAGACCTCAGAAGGGCCGAATATGGAGATGAAAGAGAACCTAAAATGAGAGCATATTTAGAGTCTATTTCACCAACAAATCATGTGGATGAGTTCACCAAACCTCTTTTTGTCATTCAGGGAGCCAATGATCCGCGGGTACCGGCAAGCGAATCTGAACAAATGGTAAAATCAATAAGGGAAAATGATGGAACAGTCTGGTATATGCTTGCTAAAGATGAAGGCCATGGTTTTAGAAAAAAGGAGAACAGAGACAGAATGACAGAAGCAATTGCCATATTTTTAGAACAAAATTTATTGAATGATTGATTTTCTGATTCTAAAAAAGGTTTCTTTTCAGGTAATCAATGGTATTTTGAACAAGTAGATTTTAAAAGAGACGAGAATGGAGTTGTTAATTCTTGCGAAGTATCTTCAGGTAGGGTAAGAAATTTGAAGTTCACTAAGGTTAAATAAAAAGATTATGTTTAGAAGTTATTTGCTCGTTTTGGTGCTGTTTTTTTTCTCTTCATTTGAGCGAAATAATCACTGGATGGATTTACTCGATAAAGACCTTTCTCAATGGGAGAATTACCTCAGTTACCGCTATCCTGAAGGATATAACGGGGAGATTCCCAAGGATGTTGAAGGGAATGACATGAAGCCCATAGGGCTTAATAAAGACGAGTTTGGGGTTTTTACTGTGATCGAAGAAGAAGGTCGCCCCGTTCTTCGCATTAGCGGAGAAATTTATGGCTGTGTGGCAACCAAATCATCATTTGAAAACTACCATTTAAAACTTCAGGTAAAATGGGGAGAAACCAAATGGCATCCACGAAAGAAACTGTTAAAAGATTCAGGGGTTTTGTACCATTCTAACGGCCCTCATGGAGCAGAAAGCTGGAGATCATGGATGCTTTCCCAGGAATTTCAGGTGATGCAGGGCCATATGGGCGATTTCTGGAGCCAGGCCAATTCGGCCATTGATATCAGGGCTTATTTACCAGAGTACATCATGAATCCGGTGGCAGATAAAAGTCAACCATTTTTAGCTTTGGGCAGGGGAGAAGAGATACAGGGCTATTGTATGCGTAGTGCGAATTTCGAAAAACCTCATGGAGAATGGAACGAGCTGGAACTTATCTGTTTTGAAAATAAAAGTATCCATATCGTAAATGGGGAAGTTGTCATGATTTTAAAAAACTCAAGGTATGTTGAAGAAGGCCAAAAGATCCCTATGAACAAAGGAAAAATTCAATTACAAAGTGAGGCTGCCGAGGTCTATTATAAAAATATAAAAATTAAAAAACTGGAATCACTTCCGAAAGAATACCAACAATATTATGATTAAGCGGCCTGCACTTTTTTTGATATTATTCTTGAGCCAGATTGTATGGAGTCAACAGATGGAAATGCCTGAGCCTGCTATTCCTGCGCTGTCGATTTTTTCGAATGTCAGGGATTTTACCCTGTCTTCATCGGGTGATGAAGCCTTTTTTAGCCTGCAAAGTCCTTTAGGCGAAATTTCGGTCATCATGTGTATAAAAAAAGAGAATGATACTTGGTCAGAACCATTTATTGCCCCGTTTTCAGGTAAATTCCAAGATATCGAACCCTTTTTAAGCCCTGATAATTTAAGACTGTATTTTGCATCAACGCGCCCTTTGAAAAGCACTGGTGATACAGCCAAAGATTATGATATCTGGTATGTTTCTCGAGGATCTATTTACTCTGAATGGGGTAGCCCCATAAACTTGGGCCCAACGGTAAATAGTGAAAAAAATGAATTTTACCCCTCCTTGGCAAGTAATGGCAACTTATACTTCACTAGTGATCTGTCTACCTCAAAAGGCAAAGATGATATTTTCCTTAGCATATGGGACGGAAACACCTATCAGGAACCCATATCCCTAAGTGAAGCAATTAATACTGAAGGTTATGAGTTTAATGCCTTTGTGTCTTCTGATGAAAGCTTTCTTATTTTTACCGGGTATAATCGCCCTGATGGCTTGGGAAGCGGAGATTTGTACATAAGCTTTAATCATGTGAACGGGTGGCAACCTGCTGTCAATATGGGAAACCGGGTTAATTCGGATAAGATGGATTATTGCCCTTTTGTAGACAAGAATTCCAGGACCTTATATTTTACAAGTAAAAGAAGCAACCTAAATTCAGATATGTCTTACCAAAATTTAAATGACCTTTTAGAGGAACTCAATAAGTATGAAAACGGTCAAAGCAGACTTTATAAGGTAAAGGCAAATAAACTATTGTCGTCAAGCTTGAAATGAAGTCAGGATCAAATGAGAAGATAAAAAGGTAATTTGCGGTACATATGAATATACAACCACTTTTGGATCATTTTTCAAACTACAGGGCCCTGAATGAAGAGGAGGTAAATGATTTGAAAAAAAGACTTAAGGAAAGAAGAATTAAAAGGAAGCAGTTTATACTGCAGCAAGGCGATGTATGTGGCCACTATAATTTTGTCTTGGAAGGATGTTTTAGGATGTATAAGGTTGATGAAAAGGGGAATGAACATAATCTTCAATTTGCAGTAGAAGGGGGATGGATTGCAGATATAGGTAGTTTTCATTCGGAAAAACCCAGTGAATTATATATAGAGGCAATGGAACAATCTGCAATACTGCAGATTACCAAAGCAGATCTTCTTTATTTATATACGACACATACTGTATTTGACCGTATTTTCAGGGTACTGGTTGAAAATGCTTTTATCAATATGCAAAAACGGGTTTTGCAAAATATTTCAGCTACAACAGAAGAAAGGTACCTTGACTTTCTTAAAAGCTACCCCAAACTAATCAATCGCATATCAAATGTGCAGATTGCCTCATTCATTGGCGTTACGCCTGAATTCCTGTCAAAAATCAGAGAATTATTTGTATTTGAAAAAATAGATGGAAACTGGAAAAT
>JBFFLO010000364.1:0-3344 GCA_041554895.1 Lutimonas sp.
AGTTGTTGATCAAAGCAATGAATTGAAGTAACTTCAAATCTTTAATAAGTGAAATTAAGAATAAAATATTCTCAATTTAAACCTTTAATACTTATGAAATTAACAAAATTATTTTTTACGATGATGCTGTTGTGTGCTGTCGCATTTTCTTGCAAATCAGAGAAGAAAGAAGCAGGCGAAGCTGTTGACGCTGCAGTAGAAGAGGCTTCAGAGGCAGGTGAAGTTGTGGGTGAAGAGACCACTGGGGCTGCCGATGCTGCTGAAGAAGATTCAGAGGCATTAACTGAGAAAAAAATCACAGTTGTTTTTCCCAAGGATACTAAACTTCAAAATGAAGTGAAAGATGCTATGACGGAATTAGTAGATGGCAATCCTGAACTGGAATCTCATTTCCATAAATCATATGGATTTGCCGTTTTTCCTAAAATCACAAAAGGTGGTCTTGGAATAGGCGGAGCAGGGGGTAAAGGACTGGTATTTGATAATAAATCGGTTATTGGAGAATCGAGGCTTGCTCAGGCAACTTTCGGTTTACAAGCCGGTGGACAACAATATATGGAAGTCATCTTTTTCGAGGACCAACCAGCTTTGGATAGGTTTACATCAGGGAAAGTAAAATTTTCTGGCCAGGCTTCGGCTGTGGCTTTAAAAGACGGAGCGTCAGTTGATATTGATTACCAAGATGGTGTTGCGATATTTACCAAAACAATTGGCGGTTTAATGGCTGAAGCTTCTGTTGGGGGGCAAAGTTTTAAATACAAGCCGGGAATTAATTGATCCGATTTTTATCGATATATAGAAAGATGGGAGCCAGGCGCCCATTTTTTTTTGCGTTTTTGTTCTTGTATGATCTGGATTATAGTGATTTAGGGCAAAAGTTGCATATTTTCTCTATTATACTTTCCGATACATTTGTTATTTACACTGCCCGTACAGGGCCAGAAGAGGAAATCATGGCTGGTCACAATAGCAGGAGAACCTATAGAATGGCCTGTTCAGTTTCTTGTTGATTCAGGGTAAAAAACTTATAAACTTGATCATACAGATGATAAGCGCATAAAAAAACTGAACCGTTCAGGTTTTTTTGCTGTTTCTCTAACACTTCAGAATTTCTTCATATTTGTTTCTGTATATTGCGCGCTAAATATTAACTTAAAATTAACAACTATGAAATTGATCAAAGGAATTTTTGTAATCGCTGTATTAAGCGTACTTACATTTTCATGTGACCAAACCAAAAAAAGTGCCACTGATGCTGGGGATGCAATAGAAAATGCTGCTGAGGCTACAACAGATGCAGTTAAAGAAGCTGCTAATACAACAGCTGATGCAGTTGAGGAAGCTGCTGATGATGTTCAACAAGCTGTTGACTCTGTTGCCACTGATGCAGAGAAAGTGATTGATTCTGCAAAAGCAATGGCTTCTGCCGTAAAAAAATGTGAAGGGAATTGTGCCAAAGATGGTAAATCATGTGATGGAAGCTGTAAAGCTTAACACACATACTTCAGAAAATTTTGAAAAAGCTACCTTCAGGTAGCTTTTTTTTTGCTCCAGATCGAAATTTTCTTTCTTAAGGAATAGTATAAAAACAATAGGCTGATCACATAGAGAACGCCGACCAACTGATGAAGGGTTCCATAAACAAGTGGGATGCCTGTTTGGATTTTCAATAAGGTCATGATACCCAGAAATACCTGGAAAACCACCAGCAGATAGGAAACCGTTAACCATTTAATGGCGCTGGTATGTACCTGGTTTCTTTTTTTATGATAAAAATATACGGTAAGCAATAAGATCACATATGCCAGCATCCTGTGAACAAACTGAACGAGCGCAGGAGCAAAAGAAAAGCGATCATAGTTCGTCAGGTTATGTAAGGTCCAGTTATTTACATCAAGTAAAACATCTGGTATAAAGGAGCCGTTCATCGAGGGCCAGGTTGCATAATATAGCCCGGCTCTCATTCCCGCCATTAATCCTGCGAAAACCAACTGAACTGCTGTAAATAGCAAAAGGATCATAACGAACCTGGTATGCCCTTTTTTGGGTTTATTTTCCATAAGGTATACATCCGCTATGCACTTTACCATTGCCCCGATGGTTAGGACCGCTAAAAGGAAATGCAGCGTTAATTTATAAGCATTTACCCAGGGCCTGTCTACCAGGCCACTCATGACCATTATCCATCCGGCAGAAGCTGTCAAGGCAGTCAGAACCACAACAAGTGCGAGCCTTTTAATCAAAAAAACATCGATTTGTTTAAGAACGATAAAAATGACAAAAGGAATCAGAAAAATAATACCCAGGGCTCGAACCCAAAGCCGATGGAAATATTCCCAGAAATAAATGAATTTAAAATCCTTTAACGTAAAGTCAGCATTTATTTTATGGTATTGAGGGGTTTGTTTGTAAAGTTCAAACAGGTCGAGCCATTCTTGTTTATTCATGGGAGGGATGACCCCGGTGATAATATCCCAGCTGGTGATCGATAAACCTGACCCGGTTAATCTTGTGATTCCGCCAAGGATGACCTGCCCTATTAGCATAACAAGACCAGTAAGGAGCCAGAATCTTATAGTTTTGGTATAAAGGTATTTTTTCTTCAATTTTATTCTAATTAAATAAGTTTTAATCTTTCCACTCGAGTGATTCAATCATGCGGACAATATCTTGTTGCAAATAATTTATAGCCGGTTTTATCGAATCATAATTAGGTTGGACATTAAAATAAACGGCTCCTGTAATAAAGTGATGACTGCTGTCAGTTACATGAAACTGAATTGGAGAAGCAGCATTGCCTGTGACCTCAAATATGGAGCCATAGACTTTTTTTTGTTCATTGATATAAGGAGCTGAGCTGATACCATCAGCTTTAATGGTATGGTTAAAAGTTAATTTTTCAGCTTCAAGTAATAATTCTTTTAGATTATTTTCAACAGGCCTGTAGGTCATGTTAATGGAAGCCTTCAATTTGGGGTAATCTATATTCACCCAACACTTGCTATTTAGTTTTACCTCGGTCGCACTTGATTTATCGAAGGCATAAGGGCAGTCACTACTGATCATCTCATAAACTGGTGCCGGATACTCGAGCCTCAATTGCGCTTTTGGTTTAGGAAGCACCTCTTCTTTGAAACAGCCTGCAGTAATAAAGAATAGTAAGCCTACCAGGGTAATTTTTAATGTTATTTTATTCATTGCTATTTTTTCTTCATTGGCAGGTTGACTTTAACCTGTTTAATTCTTTTTTTATCAATGGCTTCAATGGTAAAATTATAATTTTTAAAGCTGACTTTGTCGTTCTTGCTGGGAAATTTACCTGTTATCTCAAGTATAAATCCGGC
>JBFFLO010000365.1:0-3325 GCA_041554895.1 Lutimonas sp.
AGAGACCCATGGTGCTTTAAAACAATTAGCCGTTTCTCTTATGAAAATAGCCAATGATATCAGAATGTTGGCCTCCGGACCAAGAAGTGGTATTGGTGAAATCATCATTCCGGCCAATGAACCAGGATCATCCATTATGCCAGGAAAAGTTAATCCAACACAGGCTGAGGCCCTTACTATGGTCTGTGCGCAGGTTGTTGGAAATGACGTAGCAGTCACTGTAGGCGGGATGACTGGCCATTATGAATTAAATGTGTTTAAACCTGTCATGGCAGCCAATACCCTGCAGTCTGCTCAATTAATCGGAGATGCCTGTGCATCGTTCACTCACAATTGCGCTATCGGCATAGAACCAAATTATCCTCAGATCAAGCAGCTTTTGAACAACTCACTGATGCTCGTTACTGCATTGAATACAAAAATAGGATATGAAAATTCAGCAAAAATCGCAAAGACAGCACATAAAAATGGTACGACCTTAAAAGAAGAGGCTGTCAATCTTGGATTTTTAACGGCTGAAGAATTTGATGAATGGGTACGACCTGAAGATATGGTGGGAAGCCTGAAAGTATAAATAAAAGAACAGGCAAAGAAGCGAGTTAAAATTGCTTTTTTGCCTGCTTTGAAGACATCTTAGATTTATGTGCAACAGTTTTAATAAGAAGTTCCTAGATGAAGCCGCTAAAGCCCTTGGCCAAGATGCTGACAATAGTACGACTGATCATGCAAGTTTTATGGAGCTGGCCATTGATACGGCCATCAAAGGCGTATTGGGCAACGAGGGTGGTCCTTTTGGCTGTATCATTGTCAAGGATGGACAAATAATTGGCAAAGGAAATAACCAGGTGACCTCTACAAACGATCCTACTGCTCATGCAGAGGTAATAGCTATCAGGGAAGCATGTAAAGCTTTAAAATCATTTCAGCTGGATGATTGTGTCGTATATGCGAGTTGTGAGCCTTGCCCTATGTGTTTAGGGGCCATTTATTGGGCCCGGCCCAAAAAAGTGTACTATGGCTGTAACAAAACGGACGCTGCAAAAATCGGTTTTGACGACGACTTCATCTATAAAGAACTTGATTTAGAACCTGGTAAAAGGACCATTCCATTTGAACAAATTAATAAAGAAACTGCGATGAGAGCCTTTCGGGCCTGGGAAGAAAAGGAAGATAAAATAGAGTATTAACTAAATTGTTTCGTTATGCGTAAAGTAGGGATTTGGATCGATCAAAAGGAAGCTAACCTGATCACATTGACAAAGAAAGCTGTTCATTCAAAAACAATTTACTCTGATATCGAATCCCGTGTTCGGATCGAAGGTGAAAAAAAGCAATTTGGAAGGTTTGGAGATCAATACCTTGTCGATGAAAAGGGAAAAGAAAACAGGTTAAAAGAATACACTCAAAAATACCTGCTCCGTGTGGCAAAGGAGTTGTCAAAAGCTGATGAAATCTTTTTGTTTGGTCCTGCACAAATGAAATTGAAATTGGAAAAATTAATTTCGGGTATGCCTGAACTGGCTGTAAAAATGAAAGATATCAAGACAACGGAAAAAATGACGCATAACCAGAAACTGGCTTATGTCAAAGATTTCTATCAAATCAAATGATCAGAGACCCTGGCTTAACTGTCTGATCCTGTCATAGTACGCCTCGTATTCCTTTTCTGAAAGTTGTTGCTCACCACTGATAAAAATAGTCTTAGGGCTATGCTTTTTTTCCCCAGACTCCTTAGAAAGTCCAATTCTGTCATTTTTCATTTCTTCGCATTTTTTATTACTAACGAAAAAAATAGCCGTTTTATTATCCACCACTACCTGACCAACAAATTATTTCACTTAAAAACAAGGACTTAAACTCTTGGATAAGTCTTGGGCCGATTCCCATTATCACCATTGGCTGTGGTAAAATTCCGATTCGGGGGCATCAACTCTTTGGTAGGTATGCGCCCCGAAAAAATCCCGCTGCGCTTGAATCAAATTTGCCGGTAGGTTTTCTGTCGTCATATCTACCCAATAATAGTAGGCAGCTGAAAAACAGTGCATAGAGGTTCTTTCCAGCAGGCCTGACATAATTGTTTCGCGCAAGGCTGGTTCTGCATCAATCAAGGTGCCTGTGACCATATCCATATCAAACAGGTCTTTTGAACATTTAAATTCCTTGTGTAGCCGGTTCATAAGATCAGATTTTATAATGCACCCATTTGACCAGATTCTGGCTATTTCAGAAAAATCAAGGTCCCAACCATAGGTTTCAGAAGCCAACTGCATCAATTTAAATCCTTGCTGGTGATTGATCAACCGAGCAAATTCATAAGCCTTCTTAATTGAAGCTAAGGCCAGATCCTCTTTTGTTGAACGACTGGAATCGACCAAACCTGACATTTTTAAACGTGATTTCTTAAAAGATGAGATATACCTGGCAAACACTGCAGATGACATCATGGTATTGGGAGTACCCAGGTCAAAAGCCGCTTTACTTGACCAGGAACCTGTTCCTTTATTACCTGCCTTATCCAGGATCATATCCAATACATACTGATCCCCTTCTTTCTTCCTTAAGATTTGAACCGTAATCTTTAGCAAATAACTTGAAAGGTCGCCTTGGTTCCAACCTTCGAACACCTCTGCGATTCCTTCATTTGACATTTTCTTTGACATCAAGGCGTATAGTTCAGCCAACAACTGCATCTCAACATATTCAATTCCGTTGTGCACCATTTTGATGAAATGTCCAGAACCTTCAGGGCCTATATAAGTGCAGCATGTCTTTCCAAAATCATCTTTAGCTGCTATCGATTCTAAAATTTCCGACACTAATTCATAGCTTTCCCTCGTACCTCCCGGCATGATGGAAGGGCCCTTTCTGGCTCCTTCTTCACCACCCGAAATTCCCGCACCGATGAACGCTATCCCCGCTTTTCGGGCAAGCTCAAACCTTCTCTTTGTATTCAAGTAGTGAGAATTTCCACCATCTATAATAATGTCACCACCCGAAAGTAAGGGAATCAAATTGCTTAAAACCAGGTCAACGGTTGGCCCGGCTTTGATCATGATCAGGATCTTTCTGGGCCGTTCAATAGATGCTATAAAAGCCTTTAGATCAGTAAATCCCTGTATGTTATCCCGATGCCCATTTGACGACAGAAAGTGATCCACAACCTCTTCCTCGCCTCCTTCTGCCCTATTAAAAACTGATAGCCTATATCCTTTATCGGCAATATTCAAACTGATACTGCTGCCCATTACACCTAGGCCAAAAACACCAAATTCGCTCTTTTTAGTACTCATAGACTTGACTTTATTTTTGCTATTATCTCCTCAGG
>JBFFLO010000366.1:0-3321 GCA_041554895.1 Lutimonas sp.
CCCTGCAAAACTATTTCGCCACAGAAGAAGCTTACAAAGCTTTGAATGTCAGTGTGGTTTCTGCAGTAGCAAGTGCCTATATATCGCTAAGAGATATTGATAACAGAATGATCATTGCCGAAAAAACAGCAGAGAATTTCCGAGAAAACCTGAATGTAATGCAGGCCAGATTTAATGCAGGGTTTATCAGTGAAGTGGATCTTTCTCAGGCTAAAATCCAGGTGAGCGAGGCAAAAACTGCCCTGGAGATTTTTAACAGATCAAGAGTTCAGATTGAAAATGGCATTAGTGTTTTACTGGGATCTGCACCCAAAAGTATTCCAAGAGGATTGCCTTTGTTCGATCAAATATCCGTTCCCGGAATTCCTGTTGGCCTCCCTTCAGAACTTTTAGACAGAAGACCTGATATTGTTCAGGCAGAAAGAAGGCTCCATGCACAAACCCTTAGAATAGGCGTTGCCGAAGCATTAAAATATCCATCATTGACCCTTAGTTTGGAGATGGGAGCACAATTGGTAAATCCTTCATTTCTATTTGCTGATTTGGGAGCACAATTATTGGGCCCCGTATTTAATGCAGGGAAACTAAAAAGAAATGTAGCAGTGGAGGAGGCGAGAACAAGGCAATTGCTTTTGGATTATGAAGCTTCTTATTTGTTTGCCTTGCAGGAAGTCGAGGATGCCATGATTGCTGTCGAGACTTACAGGAGGGAATATAACCTAAGAAATGAGCAGATGTTAATGGCTACCAAAGCATCACAGCTTGCCTGGGTACGTTATGATGGAGGGCTAACAAGCTATCTGGAAGTGTTGAACCTTCAAAGCTCGCAATTTAATGCAGAACTAAAGGCTTCAGAAGCTTTTAAAAATCAAATCACCTCTGTGGTAAGCCTCTACCAAGCCTTGGGAGGAGGTTGGCATGCAGATACTGAAGACATTAAAGAATTGAACTAATTTAAATCTGTAAAATGAAAAATACTGAATCCAAGAATCCGATTGATGTTTACATCAAAATTGTATTACTCTCTTTACTTCTGGTCTGGAGTTTTTACATTGTACGACCCTTTGTGACTTTGATTGTTTGGTCAATTATTGTGGCAGTAGCGCTGCATCCTCTTTATGAAAAACTGTTGAAAATAACCAAGGGCAAGAAAAAAGGATTGGTTACCTCGGTTTTTATTTTGATCCTTATAGCTTTGATCATTGTGCCAACCATCAACCTTACCGGTTCGGTCATTGATTCAGGTCAGGAGCTTTATCAAAGTTTTAATGAAGGAACACTTAAGGTACCCCCTCCGAGTGAAGGAATAAAGGAATGGCCATTCGTGGGTAAGAAGATTTATGAGGTCTGGTCATCAGCATCCTCTGACCTGGAAGACGTCATAATGAAATACAAAGATCAAATTTCAAATTCTTTGGGATGGCTCTTTACCAGCTTTGCTGGTTTGATGGGCTCTGTGGCTCTGGGACTGTTTGCTTTGATTATAGCGGGCGTATTTATGTCATCGGCTGATGCCGGCTATCGGTCAGGTGTAAATTTTATCAATAGATTGGCCACAGGGAAAGGCGAAGAATTTATGACCATGTGTGTCAATACTATAAGGAGTGTTGTCAAGGGAATCTTATTCGTTGCCATTATTCAGGCAGCCCTTGCATATCTGGGCTTTATCGTTATAGGTTTACCGGGAGCCAGTCTTTTTGCATTGTTGGTATTGGTGCTGGCAGTTGTTCAACTTCCGGCTTTGCTTGCTATGATTCCTGCAATTGCGATCGTATTCTCCTATGCGGATACAACACCAGCGGTTATTTTTACAGTATATGCAATTCTTGTTTCGATCTCTGATAATTTCTTAAAACCGATGCTTTTGGGTAAAGGTTTGGAAACTCCCATGCTGGTTATTTTGATTGGGGCACTTGGAGGCATGATGTTACAGGGCATTCTTGGGCTTTTTATAGGGCCGGTAGTCCTCGCTCTGGGTCATCAGATATACTCGAATTGGGTAGCTGCAGGAATAGAAAATGCACCTGCTGAAAAAACAGCTGAAGAATAAAACAATATAAGAACAAAAAAGAGCTCCTTAAGGAGCTCTTTTTTGTTCTTAATCGATTCGAGGATCATCCAGGTCATGCAATTCCCCCAACTGCTTGAGAAGATCAAATGTTTTTTTGGCCTCCTCCTCATCGACCAGGCTGATCGCGGCTCCAACATGGACCATGACATAATCGCCGATCTTTGCTTCCGGGACCAGGGTCAGGCTAACTTCTTTAATGATACCGTCAAAGGATACTTTACCCACTCTGAATATTTCATCAAGTTCCTTGGTGATCGCAATAAGTTTTCCGGGAATAGAAAGGCACATTTTGTCTGTTTTTTTTATAATTATAATGAAATCATCTTTTTTCTTGCTTTAACCAGCTATACCATTTGTCCATTCCCTGGCCCGTTGTGGCGGAAACTTCGAAAAACGTCAACTTCGGATTGATTTGCAGTGCATATGACCTAAGCTTTTCGAGATCAAAATCAAGATAAGGCAAGAGGTCAATTTTATTGATGATACAAATGTCTGAACTATGGAACATATCGGGATATTTCAAAGGTTTGTCTTCACCTTCAGTGGTACTGATAATGACCACCCTTTTGCTTTCACCAAGATCGAACATGGAAGGACACACCAGATTGCCCACGTTTTCAATCATCAGTATTGAATCTGCTTTTGGATCAAGCTGTTTTACTGCGTCATAAACCATGTCACTTTCAAGATGACAACCCTTGCCCGTATTGATTTGAATCACAGGAATGTCAAGTGCGTCGATCCGGTTGGCATCCTGCATGGTTTGCTGATCACCCTCTATTACCGCAAAGGAAATATCCTTCTTGAGGTCCTTAAGGGTCTTTTCTAAAATACTGGTCTTTCCTGACCCCGGAGAACTTACCAGGTTCATGACAAACAGGTTTTTTGCTTCGAAATAACCCCGGTTTCTTGCGGCCATAAGATCATTGTGTTGCAAGATATTCTGTTGTACTTCAATGACTGTCTTTTTAACGGGCGCGTGCACATGACCATGCGTATGATCATGCGTGTGAGCATGTCCATGATCATGATGGCTATGGTCATGATCAGCATGATGATGTGTATGCCCATCATGACTATGCTCATGATGGTGCTGGGGTTCATGGGGAACGACCCCTGGTTTTTGAATGGAAATATGTCCTTCAGGACTTCCACATCCGCAAGTGCCACACATAGAAATTAGATTTTGAATTATTCAAAGATAGGAGTTTCATAAGTTTAAGCATATGATTTTCATCAGGTTTACGCTA
>JBFFLO010000367.1:0-3313 GCA_041554895.1 Lutimonas sp.
AGTGAGGCTGAATCAAAAGTGGTTAGAAAGGGCAATGAAGTACATATTTATTTAACGATGATACGTTCACATTTTGCACCTGATAATATTGAAGGTGTTCAGGTAGGAGATAAGGTTTATTTCCACGTAACCAATCTCGAACAAGATTACGATGTACCCCATGGCGTTGCTATGATTGGAGCCAATACTTCGGAACTACTCATCATGCCAGGTCAAACAGAAACATTTACTTGGGAGCCTAAGCAAGAAGGGGTATGGCCATTTTACTGTACAGATTTCTGTTCGGCACTGCATCAGGAAATGCAAGGCTATGTAAGGGTTTCTCCTAAGGGATCAAATGTTCCTATCTCTTTTACTTTGGACGGGGACCCGGTTGATATGGAATAATATTAAAATTGAGGTTAAGTCAATTATTGTAGAAAACGGGCAGGGGATTTTTATACTGTCCGTTTTCATTTTTAATTTGAAGAACTTCCTTATCAACAAAGAATCAAATTGTAACAAAGTTTAATCCACCGTATTACCAGGAGTAAGTTAATTATTATGCCATGAAAAAATCCAAATTGTTAATGATCATCGGCCCCTTATTAATGATAGGCCTATTCTTTTTTCCATTATGGAATATTACTTTGGAAGCACCTCAGTATCCAATCCCATTAGGCATGAATATCCACATCAATAAATTTAGTGATGTGCATGATTTCGATATCAAGAACATAAATTTAATGAATCACTATGTAGGTATGAAATATATACCTGAATCTATTCCCGAATTTAAACTATTCCCCATTGTTATTGGCGTAATGGTTGTTTTAGGCGTATTGATTGGAATTTTTGCCAATTACAAATGGTTTATTGTATGGTTTATAGTCATGTCTGTTCTTGGGATTGCAGGAATATATGATTTCTATTTGTGGGAATATGACTATGGGCATAATCTTGACCCTAAAGCTATTATGAGTTTCAAAAATCCCGATGGTAGCCCAATGGGATTCCAACCTCCTCTTTTGGGAACCAAGCACATACTAAACTTTATTGCACATTCCTATCCACGAACTGGGGCGTATTTGATGTTTTCAGGTATGGTGCTCACCGTAGTAGCATTTTTTATAGGGAAGAAAGAAGCAAAAGCGAGAAATTAGATCCCTTGAAATTTACTGTACGAAAAATCAGTAATTTGTAAAAGGACTATATTTGTTATATCTAACTAAAATATTCATGAAAAAAGTACTTTATACTGCTTTTACGATATTACTTTGTGTATTGGTTTCATGTAAGGTTGAACCAGAACAGATTAATTATGGAAGCGATGCTTGTGCATTTTGCAAAATGACGATCGTAGACCAACAACATGCTGCGCAATATGTTACAAAAAAAGGAAAGCAATATAAGTTTGACGCTATTGAATGTATGGTCAATGACCTTACTGAAAAAGGAATTGAGGAGATTGAAATATTTCTGGTAGCCGATTATCAGGTTCCGGGTTCAATGACCAATGCTAAAGAAGCTACTTATTTGATTTGCAAAGAGATTAAAAGCCCTATGGGTGCCAACCTTTCGGGCTTTGCTACCAAAGAAAAAGCATTGATAATCCAAAAGAACAGTGGTGGTGATCTATACACCTGGCAGGAACTACTCATTAAATTTGATGCAGAATAAATGAAAAAAGAGGCTTTGTTCTTATTTCTTTTTTTTTGCTTTTATCTGATGCAAGCAAATCAGATAAAGGTTTGTGGCTCTTGTGACGTAAACTCGATCAAAGAAGCTGTCGCCATGTCTAATGATGGGGATGAGATTCTGGTCATGCCCGGAATTTATAAAGAACACGCAATAGTGGTCAATAAATCCATTCATATCAAAGGAATTGATTTTCCGGTAATTGACGGGGAATTTAAAGAGACTATTTTTAAGGTGACAGCCGATCATTTTTCTATAAGAGGTCTGGAAATTATCAATGTCGGGCAAAGTTATACAAAAGATTATGCCGCTATTCTTGTGTCGGAATCAGATGATTTTGTCATCGAGAACAATCATTTAAAAAAGGTGTATTTTGGACTCCTTATAGAGAAGTCAAAGAATGGAGTCATTCAAGGCAATCAAGTGAGTTCGGAGGCTATTTCTCAGGCCAATTCAGGTAACGGAATACACCTATGGCATTGTTCAAAAATGAAAGTATCAAAAAACGTGCTAACTCGCTTAAGAGATGGTATTTATTTTGAATTTGTCAAAAAAAGTACCGTAAATGATAATCAAAGTTTTGGAAATTTGCGATATGGCCTGCATTTTATGTTTTCAAATGAAAATACATACCATAACAATGTTTTTAAAGACAATGGAGCAGGCGTAGCCATTATGTTCTCAAAATTTGTAAGAATGCATGATAACCGTTTCGAGCATAACTGGGGTACAGCTTCTTATGGGTTGTTGCTAAAGGAAATTTATGATGCAGATATCGAAAGGAACGTGTTTGAACAAAACACCATAGGGATAAGTGTTGATGGATCAACACGAATTAATTATACCAATAATACTTTTTCGCGAAATGGTTGGGCGGTAACGATTATTGGGGCTTGTTATGAGAACGTATTTTCAAAAAACAATTTTTTAAACAACGCACTTGACCTCAGCTATAACAGTAAGATCAATACCAACAAATTCGACAATAATTATTGGAGCGAATATGCTGGTTACGATCTCGACCGTAATGGTATAGGCGATATACCATACAGGCCTGTGAAATTGTTTTCCTATATTGTTCATAATACCCCGGAAACCATCATTTTATTAAGAAGTATGTTTGTGGATATTATTAACTTTTCTGAAAAGGTATCACCGGTTTTTACACCCGACAACCTGATAGACGCCAGTCCTTTAATGCAAGTAATTTATGATTGAAATTAGCAGTTTAAACAAGAAGTTCGGAAAACTGACTGTACTTGAAGGCCTGGACCTGGTCATTGATAGTGGAGGTATATTTGCTGTTCTGGGGCCTAACGGCTCTGGTAAAACAACCCTCATTAAAAGTATTCTGGGTATGGTAATTCCCGATAAAGGGGAAATCAAAATTTCGGGTGAATCAGTTTTAAAAAAGTGGAACTACCGAAATGAGATCAATTACCTTCCTCAGATTGCTAATTTTCCTGCTAATCTCAGTGTTAAAGAATTGATTAGTATGGTAAAAAATTTAAGACCGAAGGAGGCCAATGACAAGGCACTGATCGAACGGTTTGGCCTGGAACCATTTCTCGATAAGAAACTGGGTAATCTTTCGGGCGGGACAAAACAAAAAGTAAATATAGTCCTCACTTTTATG
>JBFFLO010000368.1:0-3299 GCA_041554895.1 Lutimonas sp.
GCATCTATTACCTGTACTTTAAGGTTGGTGATTTTGATAGTTTTTAGTTGGAATCCCTTTAATTTTTCTATTCGGATGGAATCAAGTTCGATATTTTTATTTGATTCATGGGAAGATTGTTTTTCGCCATTTGTAAAATGCTGAAAAAGAGGATCGTCTATGATCAGTTTGTTGATATTTAAATGTTTAGAAAACAGGAGAGTTGTCAAATGGATGCCTTTGAGTTTAAGCCTCGAAACAGAGATTTTCTGTAATGATTTTTTGTTCAGTTTGTTTTTTTGAAGTTTTAGCATGGCAGAGTCGCTAGGGCTTATATGGACGCCTCTAAAAACAAGGGACCGGTCAAACAGGCTAAACTTTGTTTTTTCTATTGAAACATGAAGGTTTTCCACATTTTGATCTTCCAATATTTGAACAACTTTTTGCGAAATTACCCTTGAAATGATAACACTACCCACGAGAAGTAACAATGCTAAAGAAACTACTATTCCAATTGCAATTTGATGTTTTTTATTGAATGACATAAATAGGGCGAAACTGTTTTTAAATAAGGTGCATTCATTCAGCTTTAGCTAACTAAAAAATGTTCTTTCAGTTGCTGGAGGGTTTTCTTATCACTTCCTATGAATATATCCTGGTCAATAATGATTACTGGTCTTTTTAAAAAAGTATAGTCGCTTAGAATCAATTGTTTGTAATCATCTTCACTGAGCTCTTGATGTTTAAGACCCATTGAACTATACTTTTTTGCCCTTCGGCTAAAAAGGGATTCATAAGTCCCGGATAAAAGAAATAGATCTTCTAATTGCCTAAGGCTAATAGGGTGTGTCTTTATCTCTTGAAATTCGAATCCCTCAAGAGGAAAGGATTTCATGATTCTTTTACAGGTATCGCAGGTTTTCAGGAAGTATATTTTTTTCATTTATTTTACAAATCAGGCATTTCATAAGCTTAAAGTTACTTATTTTTAGATAATTTTTAAACATATGGAAAAATTATTTGAAACGGCCTTATTCACAAGAAGCACTATGTTGAATATTTTGGAAAAGAAGCCTTACGAAGAATTGGTTAAAATACCCGAAAATTTCAGAAACTCTATATTTTGGAATATTGCGCATTTGCTGGTTACCCAACAATTACTTTGTTACAAGTTAACCGGCCTTGAAATTAGAATAGAACAAGACATGGTGAGCAAATATGGCAAGGGCTCAATAGCTACGGAAAATATTCAAGAATCTGACATCCAATATGTAAAAGATCATTTGTTAGCCGCAATGAAAGAAACACAAAAGGATTATGACAAGGGGTTATTTAAAGAATTTAAGGCCTATATGACAAGTACAGGTATTGAGTTAAAAAGTATTGAAGACGCCATCAATTTCAGTGCTTATCATGATGGAATTCACCTTGGAATCGTTCTTTCTTTAATGAAAATAGTTTAAAAATATTTTATGGAGTTTAATACAAAAGTAATACATGGAGGTCAGCAACACGACCCAAGTACCGGAGCGGTCATGCCTCCGATTTACCAAACATCCACTTATGCACAGGCATCTCCTGGAGACCATAAAGGTTATGAGTATTCACGCACGGGCAACCCAACAAGAACTGCACTTGAAAATGCTTTGTCAAGCATTGAAAACGGAGGTTATGGACTTGCCTTTGCTTCTGGCCTGGCTGCTATTGATGCGGTAATGAAATTGTTAGAGCCTGGTGATGAGGTTATCTCTACGAATGATCTTTACGGAGGGACCTTCAGGCTATTTAATACGGTTTTTAAAAAATTCGGGATCAAGTTTCATTTTGCAGCGATGGATGATACCGGAAATATTGAAAAATTAATAAATAAAAATACCAAGTTGCTTTGGGTCGAGTCTCCTACAAACCCCATGCTTAATGTAATTGACATTAAAAAATGTGCTGAGATTTCTAAGCAGCATCAATTGCTTTTGGTAGTTGATAATACTTTTGCAACACCATACTTACAACAACCGTTAGACCTGGGGGCTGACATCGTTATGCATTCGGCGACCAAATATTTAGGAGGACATTCGGATGTGGTAATGGGTGCGCTGGTAGTGAAGGACAAGGAGCTGGCAGATAAACTTTACTTTATTCAAAACGCCAGCGGTGCGGTATGCGGACCCATGGACAGTTTTTTGGTCTTACGAGGGATCAAAACACTTCATGTACGCATGCAAAGGCATTGTGAAAACGGAAGTGCCGTGGCTCGTTATCTAAGGGACCACCCTAAGGTAGGAAAAGTGTATTGGCCTGGGTTCGAGGATCATCCAAACCACGACATTGCAAAAGCTCAAATGTCAGGTTTTGGAGGAATGCTATCCTTTACTTTAAAGGGAAACAAATATGAGGATGCTATCAAAATTCTTGAAAATCTAAAAGTATTTACCTTGGCGGAATCGTTAGGTGGAGTAGAATCATTGAGTGGTCATCCTGCAAGCATGACACATGCATCTATTCCGAAAGAAGAGAGAGAAAGGACGGGCGTTATTGATTCCTTGATCAGGTTAAGCGTTGGTATAGAAGCCGAAAAAGACCTTATAAATGATTTGGAAAGTGTTTTAGAGATGGTCTAGTTTTTACCAAAGACGTAGATTATTCCGACATTTACAGATACCATCGAGTCGTTGCCTTTATTGGCAGGATCATCTGCTGCATTTAAACCCTCAACAACATCTGAAAAGTAATACTGATACCTGCCTTCAAGACTAAAGTCAACTTTCTCTAGGCCAAAACGAACTCCAACCCCGGCAGTAGCAGAGAAAATATTTTCTGGTTCTAAAAATACTGCATCTTCCTGCCATTTATCAATCAATTCTGTATAAGGTTCTTGCTGACCTTTTATGGATACATCATTTACAAGAATGTCCGGTTGTGAATAACTATAATGAACACCAACAGTTACAAATGGATTAATCGTTCCATTACTTCTATAAAAACTAGAATAGTCTTCTAGTTCAAGAATATAATATTCTAAATTCAACCCAAAATTATACAACTTAATAGCAGCCTTCATGTTATCTAATTTGCTATTTACTCCTGCAGGCTCAAAAGATACATTCGAATTACTTATATAAGATAACTCGGCCTTTAATTTAAAATGCTCACTGAAAAAAGAAGAACCGCTTCTCCAATTGTACTGACTGCCAAAAAATTTCATGTAATATGAAATACCAAAAGCCATAGTTGCTTGATTTTCTGCTGCAAATTCAGTACTTAAACCCATATCTGTTTGAAATGAAGCTATACCAAAAAAAGCACCCACCTCATGACTAAAA
>JBFFLO010000369.1:0-3298 GCA_041554895.1 Lutimonas sp.
AAACAAAAAATCCGGAGTAAAATAAGATCTTACTCCGGACTTTCCCACTAACTAAAACTAAAAACTAATCAACATTATCGTGTAAAAAAGAATTATTCGACCTTAGCTGAATCTCGTCATTATCATCAGTCCCTAAAGTCATTCTTGATTTATTCTTATCGGTTTCAGATGAACTTGGCACATCATCCAGGTTTACACCCATTCTTTTGTACGCAGGTTCATTTTCTATATCATCTATGTGGTGATTCAATTTATTGATGAATTTATAATTGAAATCTTTCATCTTCTTTCTTCTGATCTCTGCCCTGTTGCGCAACTCCGCAATTGTAAGGTTCATGGGAGAAACATCTTTATCTTCGATTATATCTTCCACATTGTTTCCCGTTACATCTTCCCTGGCTATTTTTAATTCAAAATGCATCTCATCTTCTTCTCCCTTGTCTTTGTCCGAAATACTTCTTAAGGTATTGATCTCGGCGGCAAATTCATCTTCAAGTGTATGACGAACCGTATCTTCATTCTAAGGGGTGACAACAGGTTCTGGTTTGATCTCTTCAAGTCCCACGATCTCAATATCATTGATATTAAAATTATCCAGGGTTCTCACTTCTTTTACTTCTTCTTTTTGAATATTTTGGATAGGCAAATCAAAAGTGAATGAGAATTGGTTCTCTTCATCCTCCTCGGACGTCTCTGTTACCTCTTGTTTAGGCGTAATATTCGTAATTTCAAAATCCTGTTCAACAACCGGAGCCTGTATATGCTCAAACTGAACCGACATATCGTTGACGTCCTGCTGAAGCGGTTTAACAGGTTTTACCTGCTGTAAACTTTCTGCTTGATCCAAAGGCTCGACGGTTGGGCTTACAGAGACTGAATCTGAAGGCTTCACTTCTTTGACCTCTTCAATAAAACCCTCCTCATGTAAAATATGTCGTGTAACCTTTGGTGCAGCAGCTGTAATTTCGGGTTGGGTCACAACTTTTACTTGTTTTTCTTCTACCAGTTTATGTACGATTTTTTTTGATTCTATCTTTGATATTTCACTTTGCTGTTCTGGATTAAATCCTGTAGCAATGATCGTTACCGAAATCGCATCGCCCAGTGAATCATCTTCACCAACCCCCATGATGATATCCACGTTTGTTTTAGCTTCTGATTGAATATAATCATTGATCTCTCCGATCTCATCAATGGTAACTTCAGAGGTGCCGGATACAATTAATAATAATACATTTTTAGAACCTTCAATTTTATTATCGTTTAACAGTGGTGAATCCAATGCCTTGGTAATCGCATTTTGAGCCCGATTTGCACCGGATGACTGCGCCGATCCCATAATGGCCGTTCCACTATTAGACAATACCGTCTTGGCATCACGCAAATCAATATTCTGCGTATAGTGATGTGTGATCACCTCTGCAATCCCGGTTGCGGCAGTTGACAACACTTCATCAGCTTTAGAGAAACCGGCTTTAAACCCTAAATTACCGTATACTTCCCTTAATTTATTATTATTGATCACCACCAAAGAATCTACATGTGCTCGAAGTTTCTCAATCCCTATCTGAGCCTGTTCATTTCTCATTTTACCCTCAAAAGAAAAGGGAATGGTCACGATACCCACGGTTAAAATATCAAGGTCCTGAGCGATCTTTGCAATAACCGGAGCAGCTCCGGTCCCTGTTCCTCCGCCCATGCCAACAGTTATGAATAACATTTTAGACTTAGTATTCAGCATGTTTTTGATATCCTCCATGCTTTCCATGGCAGATTGCTCCCCAATCTCTGGATTTGCACCTGCCCCAAGTCCTTCAGTCAAGGTCGCTCCCAGCTGAATCTTATAAGGAACAGGACTGCTCTGAAGCGCCTGGGCATCTGTGTTACAAACAACAAAGTCAACACCCTTGATGCCTTTGTTATACATGTGATTGATAGCATTACTTCCGCCACCACCTACTCCAATTACCTTAATGACATTGGATTGATTCTTTGGTAAATCAAAAGATAAATTACTAAATTCTAAACTCATAACTTAATTTTTATTTTTGGGGTTGTATTGTTATTCTGCGTTATCTAAAAAATCTCTAAACTTCTCTCCCCATTTTTCAAAGATGGTTTTCTTTGGAGCTGCATCCTCTTGAGGAGCTTTTTTATAAGATTCTTCGTCTATCTCAGGTATTGTGTTTTTCAATTTCTCATTGTCCTTCAAGCCTTTCATCAAAAGGCCTACAACAGTTGCATAAAGCGGACTCGATAATTCACTGTCCGAATTACTGGCCAAATGCTCATTCGGATAACCGATGCGCGTATCCATTCCAGTAATATATTCTACCAATTGTTTGATGTGCTTCAACTGGGCTCCCCCACCGGTCAGCACAATTCCGGCGATCAGTTTCTTCTTGCTTTCCTCATGTCCGTAATTCTTGATCTCCAGGAACACCTGTTCTATGATCTCAACGACCCTGGCATGAATGATCTTTGATAAATTCTTTAAAGTGATTTCCTTGGGTTCACGCCCTCTTAATCCGGGAATTGAAACGATCTCATTTTCCTTATTCTCACCGGGCCAGGCCGATCCGAATTTAGTTTTCAGCAATTCTGCCTGCTTCTCGATAATTGAGCATCCTTCTTTAATATCTTCAGTAATTACATTTCCTCCGAATGAGATTACCGCAGTATGCCTGATGATACCGTCTTTGAAAATCGCAAGATCAGTAGTTCCGCCACCTATATCTATCAGGGCCACGCCTGCTTCTTTTTCTTCCTGGCTTAATACCGCTTCTGCTGAAGCCAATGGTTCAAGGGTAATGTTTCCTAATTGAAGGCCTGCACTTTTAATGCACCTGCCGATATTCCTTATTGATGAAACCTGACCCACGACCACATGGAAATTTGCTTCCAATCGACCTCCATACATACCGATTGGTGTTTTGATTTCAGCTTGCCCGTCAACCTTAAAGTCCTGTGGAAGTACATGAATGATCTCCTCTCCCGGCAACATGACCAACTTGTACACCTGATTGATCAATCTGTCAATATCATTCTCATCTATTACTTTATCCGAATTAGATCGTGTTATATAATCACTATGGTGCAAACTTCTGATATGCTGACCGGCAATTCCTACGACTACCGTTCCAATTTTTTCGCCCGAGGCACTTTCGGCTTCATCAACTGATTGTTGTATGGACTGAATGGTTTGAGTAATATTATTGACAACACCCCTGTGAACTCCCAAACTTTTGGCTTTTCCGGTTCCCAATACCTCTATTTTGCCATAAGCGTCCTGCCTGCC
>JBFFLO010000370.1:0-3293 GCA_041554895.1 Lutimonas sp.
ATAATTCTTTTCTTAACTGATGTCCGTCATGTACAGCCGCACAAACAAAATGCACATATGAATCAATCTTAATGCTAAATGAATAATCCTCGGCTACTGCCTCAAAAGTGATTTCCGATTCAATATTCTCAATAATGTCGTCTATGCTGAACCTTTGTATCATAAGTGCTTGAATTCTAGTCTTAAGACTAAGCGTCTTGTACTGTTTTACGCAATCTCGATCTTCTGTCGAAGGCCTGAAGTTTATCTATTACCTTGCTCTCAAGAAAGTCGATCACTTTTTCTTCAACCTTGATTTTGGTCTTATACACTTTGTTGATATAGGTAATGCCCCCAGGTGACATGACGTTTACTTCTACAAGCTTTCCGCCAATCACGTCAATTCCAACAAAATAGAGACCGTCATTCACCAGTTTTGGGCCTATCTGTTTGCACAAAGCTTTTTCAACCTTTGTCATGCTGTGTCTCTGCACTGATCCGCCTGCCGACACGTTCGAACGGTGGTCTCCTTGTCCCGGAACCCTTTTCATCGCTCCGATGGGCAATCCGTTAAGCATGAGTATCCTGACATCCCCCTGATCTGCTCCTTCTATATAATCCTGAAGAATCACATAATTCGTTTCACCGCCGCTGTTGATATAAAAGTCTAACAAAGAATTGATATTGTTCATCGCTGTTTTTTCGATCAGGATCACCCCGGATCCTCCAAAACCATTCAAGGGTTTTAAGATCATTTTATCAGCTTTCGACTCTTTGATCATTTCGATCAGGTACTGTTTGTTCTTAGACACATGTGTATTGGGAATGATATTACTATGCGCGTCCCCAAAAGCAGCTGTATACAATTTGTTATTGGCTTCTCTCATTCCTTCCAGAGAATTCATAATAAAAACATCATCCTTAACAGAATCCAAAAAATTAAGCATAATAGGATCCAAAGGCGGGTTTGCTCTGAAAAAGACCACATCGAAACCTGCCAATGGAAGCATTTCAACCCTTAGCTTAGCCTTTGCATAAAACGATTTGGCGCTGCTTGGCACTTTTTCCATGCGGCCAATGACCGTGCAAAAAGCGTTGGTCACACTGTTTCTTATGGTCAGATTGGACGGACTGCATATGGCTACCCCATGGCCTCTTTTTACACATTCTTTGATCAAGGCAAGAGAGGAATCATTTTCAGGATTAATTTCTTCCCACGGGTACATTAAAAAGCAAATATTCATGATAATTTGATTAGTCAGGTTAGCGTGGTAAAGATAAAAAATTATTCGATCTTGATTTCTAATTATTAAACCACTCCAGTATTTTGCAGTAGCTTGATTTTTTTTAACCTGTGATCCCGAGTCTTTACTCAAAAAAAATGTTATTTTCGTTTTAAATACTATACCTATGAACATTGTTAGAACTGCCCTTTTGTTGATCATTACCTTAGTAGTAGTTCCGGTATTTTCTTATTTTTTTGGCACACCTTTAAACGAGATATCCATTGAAGCGCTTACAAGCCTTTCAAAAATTTGTTTGGTGGCTATTGCCTATTGTTTTGTCGTAGGTGAAATTAGCGGGAATAACAGTCAGGTAGACAAGTTATGGAGTTTATTGCCTATTGCTTATGTATGGGTGGTGGCTCATTACGGATCTTATAGCCCAAGATTGATCGTCATGGCTCTACTTGTTACCTTATGGGGGCTTCGACTGACCTACAACTTTTCAAGACATGGGGCTTTTACCATCAGGTTCTGGGAAGGAACAGAAGACTATCGCTGGGCCGTTCTTAGAGCCAAACCTGAGTTTCAACCCAAATGGAAATGGACCTTGTTCAACTTGTTTTTTATTTGTGGCTATCAGCAAATACTGATCCTGTTATTTACCCTCCCCATTATTCTGGCATTACAATTTAATGAAACCCCTTTAGGAATATGGGATATCATTATTTCAGCAGCCATGATATTTTTCATTATCTACGAGGCGATTGCTGATAATCAACATTGGAAATTTCAAAGCGAAAAATGGAAAAAGATCCACAATAAAGAAAAACTGGAAGGTGATTTTAAAAAAGGGTTCCTGGATAAGGGCCTTTGGGGCCTTTCAAGACATCCTAACTATTTTGCGGAACAAGCTATTTGGGTATCTTTTTACTTGTTCAGTGTTGCGGCTTCCGGACAATGGATGAACTGGTCTATGGCAGGTTGCCTTTTACTCATTGTCTTGTTCCAGGGAAGTTCTAATTTTAGTGAAGAGATCAGTGCCGGGAAATACCCATTATATAAAGAATATCAAAAAAAAGTACCCCGTTTTTTCGGATGGAAAAAATCCATGGAATAAATCGAGGCACCTATATTGATTATTGTCAGTCCTTTAGGATTTTTTCTATGCGTTCGAGCTCATCGATCGTAAAGTCGAGCTTGTCCAGGATCCCAGCTGCATCTTTTATTTGTGAGGACTTGCTTGATCCTATGATGACACTGGTAATTCGTGGATCACGCAACACCCATGAAAGTGCCAGCTGAGACATTTTCTGTCCTCTTTCTTGTGCAATGACATGAAGTGCCTTAACTTTTTCTATCTTTTCTGGAGTTATTTGAGAGGTTTGTAAAAATCCGTGTGATTTGGCAGCTCTGGAACCTTCAGGGATACCTTTTAGGTATTTATCTGTCAATAAACCTTGAAACAAGGGACTGAAAACCACAGAGCCCACTCCGTTTTTCTCCAGGACATCTAACAAACCATCCTCTACCCAGCGATTAAACATGCTATAAGATGGTTGGTGAACCACACAAGGAGTCCCTAAAGACCTGAGTATATCAAATGCTTGTTGAGATTGTACAGGGTCATAATTGGATATACCCACATATAAAGCCTTGCCTGATCTTACGATCTGATCTAATGCCATCATGGTTTCTTCAAGGGGGGTGTTTGGATCTGGTCTGTGGCTATAAAAAATATCAACATATTCAAGCCCCATTCTCTTTAGGCTTTGGTCACAACTGGAGATCAGGTATTTTCTTGAACCCCACTCTCCATATGGGCCGGGCCACATCAAATACCCTGCTTTAGAAGTAATGATCATTTGATCCCTGTAGCTGGCTAATTCCTGTTTTAGAATTTTACCGAAGGTCTCTTCGGCCGAACCCGGAGGTGGCCCGTAATTATTGGCCAGATCAAAATGTGTTATACCAAGGTCAAAGGCGGTTAACACCATATCCTTGGAATTCTCATAAACATCAACGCCAGCAAAATTATGCCAGAGACCCAAAGATATTTTGGGCAACAGCAACCCGCTTTTACCACATCTG
>JBFFLO010000371.1:0-3252 GCA_041554895.1 Lutimonas sp.
ATATGACGATTCCAAGGATTTTATAAAGATCTTTTGCCAGGAATAACTATTGTCAATTTTAACCTCTTTGGTTTTTTGCCTTCCCCTCGATTTAGAATGAAGCACCGGAACCGTGAGCAACTGCTTCCCGTTGGCGCCATAGATATAACACCTGTTCCTATAGGTCTGTTTTTGATAGTTATCCTGTTTTTCAAAAAGGATATCCCTGTGGCTGGCCATGGCCACATATTGGATTACTGGCCCGAAAAAAGTAGGTTGTATCAACAAACCCATGACATTAACATATCTAATTAAGCAGCTTTTTTTCTTTTGCGATACCAATTGAAACCATATAGCACCAACATTAAGCCAACAAAAGGATAAAAATAGGAAACCGGTTTGCCGCTTCCTCCTACTGTCGTAAACAAGCGATCCCACCTGACCTTACCCAACCCCTGGCCGTCCGAGTCCCAGCTAAACCATATAAATACAGGCTTTCCTACGACATGATCAAAAGGAACAAAACCCCAGTATCTTGAGTCTTCTGAATTGTGCCTGTTGTCACCCATCATCCAGTAATAGTTTTGTTGGAACGTATAAGAACTTACCGGGTCGGGGTTTCCATTTAAATAAATCTGTCCATTGAGAACACTTAAACTATTTTTTTCATATTCTACAATGATCTGTTTATAAAAAGGCAAAGTTTTTAAATTTAAATCGACCGTTTTACCTTTTTCCGGGACATAAACCGGGCCAAAATTATCCTTGTTCCAATTTAGAGAAGCAACATTTGGAAAGACTTCCTCTCTTTCTCCCTTTGGGGTGATCCGTTTTCTTAACCCCTTCACGGTCGGGTTTTTACTAATGAGCTCAGCATCTTCGTCAGACAGGTTCAATATATAATTCCCATCCTGCAGCCTTCCTCCTTCCCTGACGTGATAACGGCTTTTTAAACTTTTAACGCTCAACGCCTTACCATCAGTATCCGCTTCATAAAAAAATTGCAGCCTCGCCCTGTCTGGCAACTCGTTCCTTTCACCGTTGATATATACATACCCATCTCTGATTTCCAAAGAATCGCCGGCAATGCCCACACACCTTTTTACGTAATTTGATTTTTTGTCTATTGGCTTTCTGATCCTTCTGTTGGTTTTCTTAAAAAACTGTTCCACAGTATCCACGGGCCAGCTAAACACCACAATATCATTTCGTTTGATCTTTTGGAGGGCAGGTAATCTCAGATAAGGCAATTTCGGGAAATCCAAATAACTTTTGGTCTTTATGATCGGCAGGGTATCGTGCACCATGGGAGCAGCGATGGTTGTCATGGGCACCCTGGCCCCGTAATGGAATTTACTGACAAATAGAAAATCCCCAATCAATAATGACTTTTCCAAAGAGGAAGTCGGTATGGTATAAGGTTGCATAAAATAGGTATGCACCAAAGTAGCTGCAATCACTGCAAAAGCTATAGAGCTTACCCATTCTCCGGCAGCTGTCCTTGGCTTTAGACTTCGGTTCTCTACATAAGTGACATCTTCCATGTAGTTCACATAGAAGATATAGAAACCCAAACTTAGTATGACCAACCAGGTATCCTTAGACGAATTCTTACCAAAACTTCTTATGGTTTCCACCCAAATAATAGGGAACATCAGTAAATTGATAATAGGAATAAACAATAAAATCACCCACCATTTTGGCCTGTTGATAATTTGCATCAAAACCACTGCATTATAAACCGGGATAATGGCTTCCCATGGCTTTCTGCCCGCCTTGATGTATAACTTCCAGGTACCCAGAAAATGAACTACTTGCAGGATTAACATAAAAAGCAACCATTGAATTAAGGTCATAATCGTATTTCTATTTAATTGTTATTCTTTATTATTAGTACTAATACTTTTGGAATTGTTACCCTTTTCCAAAAGTTAATCTTGCAATTTTACAAACTTAACACATCTTTCATGTTAAATACGCCTTTTTTATCCTTCAGCCATTCCGCTGCCACAACTGCCCCAAGCGCAAATCCTTCTCTGTTAAAGGCCGTATGTTTGATCTCAATGGCATCTATCGCCGAAGTATAACTCACCGAATGCGTTCCGGGGACTTCTCCTTCTCTTTTGACATTAATATAAAGTTCATCTTTCGCCTGGGATGAGATCGTCCAATTATTTTTTTCAGAATGAGCCAGGATATCATTTGCCAGCGTAATGGCAGTTCCACTGGGGGCATCCAATTTGTGCACATGATGAATTTCTTCCATACTGACCTCATAACCCTTTATATGATGCATCATTTGGGCAAGATAGGCATTTAAGTTAAAAAACAAATTGACACCAATGCTAAAGTTGGAAGCATAAATAAAAGACCCGTCCTTTTCACTGCAATATGCCTTGATCTCTTCGAATCTATCCAGCCATCCCGTTGTTCCGGAAACTACAGCAACTCCTGTATCGATGCAAGACTTGATATTGTCAAATGCAGCCTTGGGATGACTAAAGTCTATTGCCACATCTGCGATACCCAGATCGACCTCAAGTGGTTCAATATCCTTTCTTATCACGATTTCATGACCTCGCTCCAGGGCCACTTTCTCTATGGCCTGTCCCATTCTACCGTAACCTAATAATGCAATTTTCATTGTTTGATTATCTTTCTAAATTAAAAGTCGAATTTTAAATTCACACCAGCAACCGTCTGGTTATTTGCAGGGTTGAATTGCAAAGAAGGCCTCCATGATAAATTCCTGTTAAAAGCGCGGTCATCCAAATGCGCATCAACATTGGCTTCTATAATATTCAAAGCATATAGCCCCAAGGTGATAAAAACGGAAAGGTCCCTGTTCTTTTTGTAAATCTCTTGTGCCCTGATCAAGCCGTCTTGACTTATATTGGGCTTGCCGTCAGTGCCGTCAAAGTCATCCGGGCGACCCGATATCCTCAATTTATAAGCCTCTTGATATCGGTCATATTTCTCTTGATTGTCTGCTATAAAATAGACCCCGGTACCAAGGGCAGCATAGACAATTGGAATCTTCCAGTATTTTTTATTGTAGGCTTGTCCCAAACCAGGAAGAACAGCAGAGTAAAATGCAGCCCTGGCTGGCGAAAGTGGATCAATCATTTGCGATTCCATCGTTAGAACCCCCTCCTCTGTCTGGTCTTTCTTCTTTTTTTTATCCTTCTTCTCCTCTTGGGATTGACAGAGGTTCCAACAAAAAATGCAAATAATTAAACTAAAAGTAATTTTTTGCAACATTTACTCAAGTAA
>JBFFLO010000372.1:0-3227 GCA_041554895.1 Lutimonas sp.
CCGACAGCTTAATTATGGTCCTATTGTTAAACATAAATTAAAAAATCATGAAAAAATTAATGATCATACTTCTTTTAGGGTCTTCGCTTTTAAGCTTTGCCCAAAAGGAGGGGAAACAGAAAAAAATGCATGAAGATTTTAGCACAGAACAGCATGCCATTTTGAAGACTAAAAAAATGGCACTTCAATTAGACCTGAATGAAGCTCAGCAAAAACAATTGCTTGTTTTGAACAAAAAATGGGCAGAAGTAAGGGCCAAAAAAAGGGCCGAAATGAAGTCATTAAATAAAGAAGAAATGACTTCTACAGAAAGGTTCAATCATATGAACGGAATGCTTGATGAGAAATTGGCCCATCAAAATGAGCTTAAAAAAATCCTTAATGAAGACCAGTATCATAACTGGAAAAAATCTTCACACAAAATGAGCAAAAGTTCAAGTGGAAGAACCGAACATCAACACAGGAAACACCGAAACGGTTAAAAATAGTGAGTTTGGATGAGTAGATTAATTTTGAGTTTAGACGAGAACCACCCAATTGGGTGGTTTTTTTATTTAGTCACCAATAATTTCATTCCTATACTTAACTCATTAGAATCCAAACCATTGATTCTTTTTAAATCATCTACCGTTAAATTATTATTCTTTGCGATAGAATATAAAGTATCGCCTTTTTCAACGGTTATAAAAGTGTCGTTATCACCTATTGAATTATCGGCGATAACGTTATCAGCAATACTATCCTCCTGATCCCCAAACTTGCCTTGGTCAAATTTTACTGCCCTTTTATATCCTTTCTCGTCCAGCACAAGATCGTCATACTTATACAGTTCAAAAGTTTCAATAAAAGAAATCAGTTTCTTAGGATATTTCCTGTCTGTGGCATATCCGGCCTTTTTAAGGCCCTTTGCCCATCCTTTATAATCATCTTGTTTCAGGTCAAATAAAAACTCGTACCTGCCCCTGCCCGTCAAAAACATGGAGTGGTCATCAAACGAGCCTTCCGGCGTAGCATATTTTCTAAAACATTCTCCCTTTTTATCATCATCATGATAAACTCGTTTTCCTTTCCATCCTGAATGACATTTAATGCCGAAATGATTATTAGACTTTTTTGCCAAAGTGCTTAATCCATTTCCTGATTCAAGTATACCCTGGGCAAGTGTTATACTTGCAGGAATCTTATACTTTTCCATTTTATCAATGGCAATATTTTTATAGGTCCCGATATAGGCCATGGTAAAATCATTGACCTGACCGGTATTTTCCTTTTTATAGGATTGAAAAATAGCGTCGCTATTGGCATTCAAATATTGCTCCCTGATGTCTATTTCTTTCTTTTTACCCTTATTGCTTACGGAACGATTGGTACCACAAGCCACCAAAACCAACAGGCCAAGTACCAGTATTATAAATTTACTCAAGTATTTCATACATCGATTAATGGTAATTTCTTAGTGCTTAGACGCCTGTTCATTCCTTCTATCCCTTGCAGGCCCCCGGTATGAATGGCGAGTATAGCACTATTTCTCTTAAAAAAATCATTTTTAACAAGATCCATAATACCGAACATCATTTTTCCGGTATAAATTGGATCCAAAGGTATGGTAGTTTGCTGATTAAAATCGTTGATAAAACTAATCAAAATTTCATTGATTTTCGCATATCCTCCAAAATGATATTCATGAATCAATTTCCAGTTGTTTTTGTCAATGCTTTTTTCACGAATGACACCCTCCAGAAACTCCCCTTTCAAACTTGGAAACCCGAGTATTCTTTGCCTGTTGGAAGCAGCATTAATAAGCCCTGAAATTGTACCTCCTGTACCTACCGATACACATATATAATCAAATTTTGCATCTTCCGGGGTTAAAATCTCTTCACAGCCTTTTATAGCCGCTTCATTCGTGCCCCCTTCGGGTATCTCGAAAAAATCGCCAAATTCTGACCTTAAAGCATCTGTAAAACCAGGCGCTGACTTTCTTCTGTATTCCTCCCTGGATACAAATTTAAAGCGCATACCATTGTCATGGGCAAATTTTAAGGTTGGGTTAGTTTGAAATAAATGCTCAAGATCTCGACCCAATTCATCTCCCCGGATAATTCCGATCGTTTTAAAATTTTCCTTTTTACCGGCATATGACAAAGCACTTATATGGTTGGAATAAGCTCCTCCAAAAGAAAGCAATGTATCGAACCCTTTTAATTTTGCCGCTAAAAGATTGTACTTTAGCTTGCGGTATTTATTGCCAGAAATAAAAGGATGCAATTCATCTTCTCGCTTTATGGCAAGGCTTACTCCTTTTTCCTTGAGCAAATCCAAATTAACGGGTTGATTTCTGCTTTCAATCATGTCTTGATAAGAATAATGAAATTGGATATGATACGGGCTTGCGCCGGCAGATACAATTTTCTACAGACAATAAAAGATTCAAATAACTGAAAGATGTAATGCCCCAAACTGAGCAATAATTCACTATTTTTGCCGTCTTAGTTGCAATAAAATCAATCATGCTGGTGATTCATATAGAAAAACGGAGAATTTACGATGCAATTTAACAATAATAAATTAGACCCTGAAGATTTTTATTACAGTAAGGAGGGCTTTAAAGTGTTCACAGAATCTTACCATTTAAAAAGAGGGTATTGCTGTAAAAACAATTGCAGGCATTGTCCTTATGGCTTCGATCCTAAAAACCCTTAAGGTTCTCGGCTTTCCAAACAAACACAAGACTCTCACCCCCTGTGATTTAACCAGGGTTTATGGCAGAGGATTGCAGGTTACAGACATTTCTTTGGTACGATTCTTGATACTTAATTCGTAACTGTAAAGTTTTGATTAAATATAATATCAATGAAGAATATTTACTTTTTGGTAACGCTGGTTTTAATGCTTGCCCTTGGTTCCTGTACTTCTGTTAATGTATATTCAGATTATGATAAGGAAACGGATTTTAGCGAATTCAAGACTTATGCTTTTTATAAAAAAGGAATCGATAAAGTCGAGATTTCAGACCTAGATAAAAAAAGAATCTTAAAAGCCATTGAAAAAGAGCTCAAATTAAAAGGGTTGGTTCCTTCAGAAAACCCCGACCTTCTTGTAAATATTTTTACCAAGTCCCGAGAAAAAATTGACGTATACAACAATAATTACTATGGCTGGTATCCGTGGTATTACGGATATGGGTATGGATTTGGCGGTCCTGGCTATGGATTTGGTTACACTAA
>JBFFLO010000373.1:0-3217 GCA_041554895.1 Lutimonas sp.
TATGATTTGTAATTAAACTTGCTGTTATTTAATATTTCACAGGGCTAATTTAATTTGTTAACAGCAATTTAACACAGATTTAAGACTTTAAAAAATTCACGAAAACGTTTTCGTGTTGATAAGTTTTATTACGAAAACGTTAAAGTGCATTTTCGCAAAACCCCGAAAACGTTAATATATTAGAAATATAGCGTTGGTTTTTTACAAATATGTTAAAATATTTATCTCAAATTAAGTAATTGACATTGGCTCTTTTCAAATATTTTTTTTGCCCGTTTAATTTACCTATTTTTATCAATATTATCGCCCCACGATAAATGTATTGAAGGTTAACACCCTTAAGGGTGTCTTTTTAAGGATCTGTTTTGATGGATTAGAGTTCTTTAAAAGGCGTGCGTTTTAGGCAGAAGGTTTATGAAACAAAAGATTACACTCAAAAAAATAGCCAAAGAATTCGGCGTCTCGATTTCTACTGTTTCCAAGGCATTAAAAGACAGCCACGAGATCAGTTTGGAGGTTAAAGAAAGGATACAGGCCTTCGCCAAATATTACCACTATAAACCCAATAGTTTAGCACTTAATTTAAGGAACCAGAAAACAAAAACCATTGGGGTGATCATTCCTGAAATTGTACATCATTTTTTTACCAAAGTAATTACCGGAATCGAAAAACTTGCCAATGACAAAGGATATAATGTGATGATATGCTTATCCAACGAATCCTACGAAAAGGAGGTGTTGAACCTTGAAATGCTGGCAAATGGTGTGGTCGATGGTATTATTGTTTCTGTTGCCAAAGAAACTGAAGAAAAAGACGATTACAGGCATTTTAGCGAATTGATCAATAACGGCATTCCCCTTGTGATGTTTGACCGGGTGGTAGATCAAATGAATTGTAACAAGGTAATTGCTGATGACAAAGGAGGTGCATTTTTAGCTACCGAGCAACTTTTTAAAAACGGTTGCAACAAAATTGCGTTAATTACCACTCCTGATTATGTTACCGTGGGTCGTGAAAGGAAAGAAGGTTATTTCAAGGCCCTTAAGGAGCACAACATGGCCATAAATGAAGACCATATTATTGAAGTTGATGAGAAACTGTCGATTGAAGAGCAATTATCAACCCTTTTTCAGGGAGATTCGATCCCGGATGGCATATTTGCGGTAAATGAAATATACGCGGCAACTGTTATGAAGGTTGCCAGAAATTTTGGTTTTCACGTTCCTGACGACATTGAGGTTATTGGCTTTACTAATGGCCTTATTTCGGAATTTACCACGCCTTCATTAACCACTGTAGCCCAGCATGGAAGAACAATGGGGCAAAAAGCCCTAGAATTACTACTGGATGAAATTGACACACAAGACCCTGAATATCAATATAAAACACATTTGATCAAAACTGATCTTAAAATTCGAAATTCAACTAAAAAAGTTCAATTTCAGAATTAATCAATAAATTTTATATATTTGCCCCTTATTAGTAAATATTTCACGACTTGCTAATTATTTTATACTTCACTAGACGGGCAGGGCACTGATGCCTCGCCTTTTTCGAAATTTTTTTCTGATTAAATCGCCTAAATGGCCCCTTTACGGGTCGATTGTTTTCATTTGATTTTACGGGAAAATAAATTTCATTTATCAAATAATATTTAATTATGGAAAAAAGACGTCTTAGTTTTTGGGAGATCTGGAACCTGAGTTTCGGGTTTCTTGGGATTCAAATGGGGTTTGCACTTCAAAATGCAAATGCCTCCAGGGTATTACAAATATTTGGTGCAGATGTTCATGAATTATCATGGTTCTGGATCGTGGCTCCTCTTACAGGACTCATTGTTCAACCTATTATCGGATTTTACAGCGACAAGACCTGGACAAAACTCGGGAGAAGAAGACCCTTTTTTCTTACTGGGGCCATACTGGCATCTTTCGGTTTGATACTAATGCCCAACGCAGATATGTTTACGGCCTTTATGCCGGCTCTTTGGGTTGGCGCAGGAATGCTGATGATCATGGACGCATCATTTAATATCGCCATGGAACCTTTTAGGGCGCTTGTAGCGGATGTGCTTCCTAGTGATCAAAGAACGCTGGGATTTAGTGTCCAAACAATTTTAATTGGAATTGGAGCCGTTCTGGGGTCCTGGCTGCCTTATGTTCTTACTAATTGGGTAGGAATCTCCAATACAGCAGAACCTGGAAAAGTGCCTCTTAGCCTTATGCTTTCATTCATTATTGGAGCAGCAGTCCTGATCATAAGCATTCTAATTACCGTATTTACTACCAAAGAATATTCCCCTGAAGAAATGGTGCTGATCAATGGTGCTGAAGAAGAGGATAAAGTAGAAGAGTCCAGTTTACTGAATATTTTTACTGATTTCAAAAACATGCCCGTGACCATGAGGCAATTGAGCTGGGTTCAATTCTTTTCCTGGTTTGGTTTATTTGGCATGTGGGTGTTTTCTACCCCTGCCATTGCCCATCATGTATATGGTTTATCTCTTGATGATACGAGTAGCACTGCCTATCAAAATGCAGGCGACTGGGTTGGAATTCTTTTTGGAGTGTACAATGCTGTTTCTGCCGTATACGCATTCTTTCTCCCTGCCATAGCAAAAAAACTTGGTCGTAAAAGAACGCATACCGTTTCTTTGATCATTGGAGGAATTGGTCTGCTATCGATTTATTTCGCCCCGGATCAATATTGGCTCATACTGTCAATGGTTGGCATCGGTATCGCCTGGGCAAGTATTTTAGCCATGCCTTATGCCATTCTTGCAGGTTCTATTCCTCCAAGAAAAATGGGGGTATATATGGGTATTTTTAATTTTTTCATTGTGATTCCCCAGATCATTAATGCCTTGATTGGCGGGCCAATTGTAAAATACGTATACGACGGAAATCCCATTTTTGCTTTGGTCATAAGCGGAGTTTCCTTCCTTATAGCTGCAGCATTGGTCACAAAAGTGAAAGATGTAGATGATGAAGTTATACTTAAAACCGAATAATTTAAGATGAGCAAAAAGGCTTTTATATTTGACCTCGACGGAGTTATAGTTGATACCGCTAAATACCACTATCTGGCCTGGAGGGAACTTGCCAACCAATTGGGGTTTGATTTTACCGAAGAGCAAAATGAGCGCTTAAAAGGAGTTAGCCGCGTCCGTTCTTTAGAGATTCTTCTGGATATTGGTAAGGTTCATCTCGAAGAAGA
>JBFFLO010000374.1:0-3211 GCA_041554895.1 Lutimonas sp.
AGGTGTAGCCGGCGTATTTGGTCAGCAATGTAAAGAATTGATAAAAATAAATTCATAAATAAAAATCTTAATTAGAAATAGTATGAATAAAGTAAAATACCCCAGAGCATTTTCCCATATAGGCATCACTGTGCCTGACATACACAAGGCCGTTTCCTTTTATCAGGATGTAATGGGCTGGTATATCATCATGTCTCCTTCAACGGTTACAAAAGAAAGAGAGACTGCGATTGGTCAAATGTGTATAGACGTATTTGGTGAAGATTGGGAAACATTTGAAATCGCACATATGTCAACTTCAGATGGTATAGGTATAGAGTTGTTTTCCTTCCCAAACATGCCAGAGGAAAAACCTGAATTCTCTCCTTTTAAAACGGGACTCTTTCATTTTTGTGTTCAGGACCCGAATATTGAATCACTGATTGAGAAAATAGTGGAACACGGAGGTAAACAGCGTATGCCCATACGAGAGTACTACCCTAATGAAAAACCCTATAAAATGGTCTATGTAGAAGATCCTTTCGGAGTGGTATTCGAGATCTATACACACAGTTATGAATTGACTTATTCTTCAGGTGCTTATCAGGATCAATAGATGGTCATAAACAGTAAAATAGGGAGGTAATTATTTAGTTACCTTCCTGATTTTTTAATTTTAAGAATTTAGTCTTCTTGAAATATAGCTTCTATCGGCATCTGAAATAATTTGGAAATTTTAAAGGCCAATGGTAAACTTGGGTCAAATTTACCTTTTTCAATGGCATTTACGGTTTGCCTTGATACCTCCAATTTGTCAGCAAGCTCCGCTTGGGTCAGGTCATTTTCTGCACGAAGTACTTTTAGTCTGTTTTTCATGCGTATCGTTTTTGCCCGATCAGTATACACCCCAAATAGGTAAGCGAGATCAAAATGACCAAAAATGAGATCTCAGCATCCTGCGCGATAAGGTTTGTAGTATCCAAAAGCGAATAACTGAGCCCTCCCACGATTCCAACTCCTAAGGCAATGGCCATGCCTTCCAATTGTATCTTCTTTTGAAGCTCATCCAAGCCCTTCAAATATTTGATGTTGGCCAGGATCATAAAAAGACCAAATATGGCATTGACAATGACTCCAATAACGGTGAGCGTTTTGTTTTCTTCCCAAATAAATTTTGGCCCAAAGGTGGCGATAGCCATTGAAATGGTCCATAAGGCGGTATAGATCGCCAGGTTTTTTGTATTTTTTTTGATTTGTGTTTTATAATCTTGTTTTTTCATGTGTAAATATAAGTTGATAAAATGTAATGTAAACTTGACACAAATATAAGTTAATTTGTTTAAATGTCAAGTAAGCTTAACATTTATTTTAAAAATATTTCTTTTTAAACATTTTTAAAGTGTTTATCCATCTAAGTATAAAAGGGAATGTTCCCTAAGTAATTTCGAATTCCTTTACTTTATAGGAATCAATAAGGAAGAAGTTCCATACAATCTTAGATCAGAAACAAATATTTGCGATAAAATTCTTATTTTTTCAAAAAATAATTTCTTTTCAGCTCAATACATAAGATATAGTGAAGGTTGAGAATTTTTCAATTAATGACTTTATCATTAAGGATCATTCTAATCTATTTAACCTTATAATACACCTAATGAATACATATTTGAACAGAAAGAATGGACACCTGATCCTGTCAGCTGTGATTTTGATTCCGGCATCTTTACTATATGGACTATACCCGGAACAGGTCTTTCCCAGAATGTTTGAAGTCGATATAGAATCAGTTGACCTTAAAAATATATTCAGGGCCATCATGTTTTTATATCTTGGAATGGCCAATGTATTTATTTTAGGGGTTTTGAAACGGGACTATTGGAGGTTTGCCACCTTGCTTGTTATTGTATTTATGGGTAGTCTTGCTTTAGGAAGAACCATGAGTTTCATTATTGATGGCAGTCCATCTCTGATTTTTAAACTTGGATTATTTGGCGAATTGATCTTAGCAGTTTTTAGCTTTTTGCAATTGAGGTACCATACAGGTAAAAAATGATATAAAAAACAAGAAAAAATAATGAATAAGTTATTGTACAGAGTTCTTAGCACCGGGGTTTGGATTTTTATGCTTTTAGGAAAGGTGTTGATTGCCCATGGCCAGGAGCAGGTCAGTGATCAAAAAATTTCGATAGCAGGGGGTAAAAAAGGAACGTATTTAATCGTTTTGGGTACGGTACAGGATGCAGGCTCTCCGCATGCAGCTTGTCAGAAGTCATGTTGTGAAGGCTTGTTTAAGAATCCCGATCCGGGGCGCAAGGTTGTTTCTTTAGGATTGATCGATCAGGAGGTTGGGAAAAAATACCTTTTTGAAGCCACCCCAGATATGACCACCCAAATGAAAGCGCTTAAAGAATTCAGTATTGATGATGCAAAAGAAACACCCGATGGCATATTTCTTACCCATGCACATATTGGACATTATACCGGATTGATGTATTTGGGAAAAGAGGCTATGAATGCAAACGAAGTACCTGTATTTGCCATGCCACGGATGAAATCGTTTTTGGAAGCCAACGGGCCCTGGAGTCAGTTGGTAACGAACCACAATATTGTCCTTGCAGAAATTCATGATCAAAAGGAGATTTCGCTAACGGCTCATCTTAAGGTAAGACCAATAAAAGTGCCGCATCGTGATGAATATTCAGAGGCGGTGGGTTATGTCATTACCGGGCCAAATAAGAGTGCTCTGTTTATTCCTGATATTGATAAATGGGAAAAATGGAACGCAGATATAGGTGCAGAAATCAAGAAAGTGGACTATGCTTTTCTTGATGCAACATTTTTTGATGAAAAAGAGATCGACAACAGGGATATTTCAGAAATTCCACATCCTTTTATCATAGAAAGCATGAAAAAGTTTGAGCTGATGAATCCGAAAGAAAAAAACAAGATCATTTTTATCCATTTTAACCATACCAACCCTGTTTTAATACCCGATAGCGGGGCATCTAAAACGGTAGTTAAAAATGGGTTCAGAATTGCAAGAATTCATGATGTCTTTGAATTATGATGCAAGGTATAGCGAAATGAACAAAACAAACGAATAAGTTTTAGGAGAATTTTCTAAAACCTAATACTCAGATCATGGAAAATGATATTCAAAAAAAAGTGGAGAACTTCCTGGAAGGGATTAGGGTTCTTAACGAAGAAAAGTACCAGCTGATCATGCAATTGC
>JBFFLO010000375.1:0-3209 GCA_041554895.1 Lutimonas sp.
CAAAACCAACTGCAATGTCCAAAAGGCTGCCTTTTAAGGCAAATTCTTTAAATTCTTTGAGCATAATTTATATTTTAAGATTTGTGTTAAAGCGAAGATAAAAAAAATCTAAATAGCTATGCGTTTAATTCTATTGCCAAAAGATGTAAGAATTTCATAGCTTATGGTATGGGCTTGAGAAGCCATTTCCAGGATATCATCCTGGTTATCAAATATGATGACCTGATCACCTTCTTGACAAGGAATATCAGAAACATCAACCATGATCATATCCATACACACATTTCCAATGACAGGGGCTTTAAAACCATTGATTTTAACAAATACTTTTCCTTGACCAAGACTCCTGAAAAACCCATCTGCATGACCCAGAGGGATAGTTGCAGTTCGCATCTTATTATTCGAAATAAACCCCCTGTTATAACCAACACTTTGATTTTTCTCAATCTCATGGATTTGTGAGATTACGCTTTTTAAAGTGAGTACGTTTTTTAATTTCGAATTGATAAGGTTGTCATTAGCAAATCCATAGAGGCCAAGTCCTAACCGCACCATGTCAAAATGAGCTTCAGGATAATTGAGTATTCCCGAAGTATTGCTCATATGCATCATGGGTTTAAACCCAAAAGATGATTCGAAAGTTGCTGCGATGGATTCAAATTTATTGATTTGCTCTAAGGTAAATTGTTTTTCATTTTCATCCTCTGAAGCCACTAAATGAGAAAAAATACTCTTTACCAGGATTGAGTCCTGTCCTTTTAAATTTGTGAAAATAAAATCAATATCGGATGCCTTAAACCCTAGCCTGTTAAGTCCGGTGTTAAACTTCAGGTGAATAGGGTATCTGTGTATCTCTTGGATAACAGCAATTTCTAAAAAAGAAAGAAATATTTTTTTACTGTATAAATTGGGCTCAAGGCTATATTTGATCACAAGGTCCAGATTTTGCAGCTGTGGGTGAAGTACCAGAATGGGGGTACTTATACCTGATTCTCTCAGTGCTATTCCTTCATCGGTATAGGCAACCGCAAAATAATCAACTCCTTTTTGTTCCAAATATTGAGCCACACGGACTCCATCTGATCCATATCCGGAGGCCTTAACAACAGCAAGGATTTTGGTGTTATGTTGAAGTCTTGACCGAAAGAAATTCAGATTGTGTTCGATAGCAGATAACTTTATCTCCAGAACAGTTGGATTGTTATTCATTGGATTCTTTAGATAAGTCCTTCTTCGCCTCCTCTTCCTTTAACCTTTCTTTGAAAAATGCAGCTCTGCTAAGCGGTTCATATTCATGAACCTGACCAAGAACAACCAATCGTTCATCAGCAATGGTCCTGTGGCTAAAATGTGCCAGGTTACCAGTCTTGGTGCAAACAGCATGAACCTTGGTGACATACTCAGCCGTAGCCATTAGAGCGGGCATAGGACCAAAAGGGTTGCCTTTAAAATCCATGTCCAAACCGGCAACTATAACACGAATTCCGCGATTGGCCAGATCATTGCATACATGCACGATTTCATCATCAAAGAATTGAGCTTCGTCGATGCCAACAACGTCAATGTCATTTGCCAATAATCGTATATTTGCTGAAGACGGAACGGGAGTGCAACGAATTTCATTTTCATCATGGGAGACAACCATTTCATCGGCATATCTCGTATCGACGGCAGGTTTAAAAATCTCAACACTTTGCTTGGCAAACTGGGCCCTTTTCAATCTTCTGATCAGTTCTTCGGTTTTTCCTGAAAACATAGAACCACAGATCACTTCTATCCAGCCAAATTTTTCCGTATAATTTACCGTATTTTCTAAAAACATTTGAGACTATATTGCTTGCAAGTTAAAACAAAAGTAATGAAATTCTTTAGTAGAATTTTCTTTTGAAAACGTTAATTTTGTATCTTTCTCAAATTGTGAATGCTACCCGCCAAAAATTATAGCAATGTTGAATAATTTGATTGAAGAACTTAAGGTTCTGGCTGAGAATATTTTAAAGGAGGGCCAAACTAGTAATCTAACTTCAAGACTAAATCAGTCGAGAGAGTTATATGAAAAACTATTGATTTTACGGCATGAGTTAGAGCAAGAGGAACAAAATGGGGTACTTGCTCAGAATGAGCCTGAAGCATCTGAATTGCAAGAAATTCTTGAAAAAACTTCAAGTGTTCTTAAAGATGCTTCAGAACCTGAAATTGTCACCAGTATCGAAAATTTTGAAGAGGAACCGCCTTTGAGCCTTAACGATTTGTTTGTCCCAACTTTTGACGGAATAAAAGAAGATATGAGTCAAAAGGCCGAGTTCAAGGATACCATTTCTCTTGACGAAACAGAGCATCTTTTCCAAGTTAAAAAAGAGGTACCAAGACAACTTTCGCTTAATGATAAATTGGTTGGAAGCAGCATTCAGGTGGGTTTAAATGACAGGATTGCTTTTGTGAATAAACTATTCAGTTTTAGCCAATCAGATTTTAATAAAGTTTTGTCGAAACTTAATGAATGCAATACAAAGGAAGAGGCATTAAAGTATTTTCAGTATCAAGTAAAGCCGAATTATAATTGGAAGGGTAAAGAAGATCTTGAGGAAAGGTTTGTCAGTCTTATTGAGCGAAAATTTTAATAGTTAATTCATCTTATCTTTCTTGCGTTCCTGTCTCTTTAATTGCCTTTTTTTCTTAGAAGCCGCCTTTTCAGTAGTCATGCCGAAAGGAGCTATGGTATTAACAATGCCATTTTGAAGTGTCTTCCATAAAAAATGAGCAAATCCTTTATATGGAACGCGTTCGAACTTCATAGTGGCCTCCCTGACTTCTCCATTATTTCCGGGATTTGATTTATGAGCCAAATGATTTACAGACCAGCTCAGAAAATCATTTTTTTCTACAGTCTTTTTTTTGTAAACCTCTGCTTCAAGGTCATGATATAGCATTTTCATCGTACCCATTGAAGTATAATCATTAGCAGACCCCTGAAAAGAAATATGATCAATTTCCCCTTCCAATATTTTTAATCCCAATGCCGGAATTACGGCTGAATCAAAATAAGTCATTCTTGATGGTCCCAAATATCCACTAAAGAAAAAAGTATTTTGGTCATCGGTTAACGGGAGCAACATATCTAGATTTAAATTTGCTTTCCCCATAAATTGAGTATTTAAGTCAATTTTAAGAGGAACTTCCCGGTATTCCTTTATAGAAGTAATATTGAA
>JBFFLO010000376.1:0-3207 GCA_041554895.1 Lutimonas sp.
AAGGAATGAAAAAGTAAGCATTAAAAACATTGCTACCGGAGAAGCCAAATCAGTAAAATACAAACAGGCGATTCCTTTAATTGAAAAGGGACAATGGGTTATTACCTCTGAACATTAACATAGACGCCTCCTGATAAAACATTTTTAGGAGGCTTTTTTTTATAACTTGTTTTCAGAAGGTTTCGGTATTCGCTTCCTAAAAAATAAGGTATCCTATTTAGTCTCTTAGGGCAGGCTTAGCATCTTTACCGTTTGAAACCTGTTTATTTTACCTGTAGTTGTCCTTACAAAGCTTTTTATAAATAAAACCTGCTTAGGGATTTCATATGCAGGAACAGTAGGTTTCCAATTTTTGTGAGCCTCTTTAATTTTTTCCCTCAGGGCACTTGTTTCTATGCCTTCAATAACAAGAACGAGTCTTTCACCCAAACGCTTATCCGGAAGACCATACACAAAGTAATCATGATCAATCAAGTTCCTGTACCTGGTTTCAATTAGTTCAGGGATCAGTTTAATACCGCCTGAATTGACCACGTGGTCGTATCGGGCCAGCCACTTAAAGGAATCCTCAGCTACGAGATCAACTATATCATTGGTCACTACCTCTTCAGGGCAAATATGCGGTGCACTGATCAGCAAACATTGTCTGTTATCTATTGATAAAACTACTCCGGGCAAAGCGGTATATATCATTTCATTTCCATTACTCCCCGCAGCTTTGTTCAGAGGGCTCAAAGCAATATGGGTTATGGTTTCTGTCATGCCATAAGTAGCATAAATTTTTGTGCTCAGGTCCGATATTTTGCTTAAAATGTTATCGGATACTTGCCCTCCTCCCACTATCAGGGTATCCATATTTTCAAGCTCACCGATAGAATTGTAAAGCTGTAAGGGAACCATGGCAGAAATATCATAGGTTCTGTGTTTTGGGATTTTTGGTGTTGATGATGACTCGATCAGGTCCAGGTGCCAACCCATAACCATAGATCTTACAAGCATCATCCTTCCTGCGATAAAACCCAGTGGCAAACACAAAAGAGCTCTGGATCCTGCTTCCAGGTTAAAATAAGCAGCGGTAGCCCTGGCAGAATTGATCATATGCTCCCTGCTTAATGTTATTGTTTTTGGCTTACCCGTAGAACCAGAAGTCTTCATTTGTATTTGGCCCGATTCACTAAACCACTCATTGATAAAAATGGACAATTCAGGGTAGCGATCTGCCACAAAAGCAATGATCTGCTGGTTGGTGGAAAATGAACGACCATTCCAACTAAAATCTTTATGCCACCAATTAGTTTTCATCTGACTCAGGCGCTTGACTTATTCTTCCAAATAGTTTGTCTTTCCAGCCTGACCAACCATACTTTTTAGAAAAGAACAGAATGACCAAAGGATATACGATAAAAACCGGCAAGAACATATACATGCTCAAAGAGGGTTCTGAAACATCTTTAAAAAGGGCCTCAGTTTGAAAGGCTGCCCAATTAACGGTTACAAAAACTGCCGCAACTATATTGTTTGCTGCATGCATGCCAAGGGCCAATTCTGAGCCTTCATCCATCAAGGTAACGATCCCGAATAAAAATCCGGTAGCTATATAATAGATCAAAATAACATATCCCAGTTTCTCTATTTCAGGATTAAAAGCATGCATCAAACCAAAGCCTATGGAGGTAAACAGGAAAGGGACAGCTGCGCTCTTAAACAAAATTCCTATTCCCTGCATCAGATAACCCCTAAACAAAAGCTCTTCAAAACTCGTTTGTAAAGGAATCAAAGCAAAAGCCACGAGTACAAGTATGGCAAAGGGCCCTGGTTTAAAATTATAGACAAAATGTTCAGGAGCCATCCAATAATCAAGGGCCAAAAAAGCAACTGATACCAAAAACCAAAAACCAAAACCATATAATATACGGTTCCAATCGATCTGCTGCCTTGAAGTGATCAAACTGGTGATACTTCTGAGATGTATCTGTTTTACAGAAAAGAGCAAGGCCAGCAGCCCCATCACAAACATGAGCAAGATGGCAGATAAATAAAGGTTAGAATCAATGCCCAGGTCGGCAAAGGCATTTTGTGAACTGGCCATTAATTGAACCAGGTCATCTGACTCATTAAAGGCCACTATAAACAAGGGAACAACCCCCACTAATTGCCATCCCAAAAATACGACGATAATGGTCAACAGATAACGCCACCATTCGTTCTTACCTTTATAAGCCTGTTCTATAAAATTCATCAAATCAGATTAATTATTCACTAAAAATAGTATTATTCGCCAAGAAAATCCATCAGGTCACCCCATTTTTGTTTTGCATCATAATGAAGGGCACCTTTCTTTACATAGAGAGGCGAATCAATATTATTTTCAAACAAACTTCCAGTTCCCAGGCCCTGAGGCATATCATTGTTCAGCGTATAGCAAAATTGGGCTATGGCATTCAAACCAATATTACTTTCCAGGGCCGAAGTGATCCACCAGCCTATCCCAAAACCTTCGGCAAGCGAGATCCATTCTTTACTGCCATAAAACCCTCCTATCAAACTGGGTTTTAAAATAATAAACTGCGGCTTAATCGTCTCTAACAAGGTTGTTTTTTGAGCCTTATTTAATACACCGATGAGCTCCTCATCAAGTGCTATGGGTATGGGGCTTACTTTACAAAGACCCGTCATCAACTCCCACTGCCCTGCCTGCACAGGCTGTTCGATGGAATGTATCTCAAAGGTTGCTAAACGTTCCAATTTAGCCAATACATCTTCCTTTGTAAAAGCACCATTGGCGTCTACCCTAAGTTCCAGCTCAGAAGAGCTGTAATGCCTTCTTATATCTTCAAGGATACCTAGTTCTGTTTTAAAATCAATGGCTCCTATCTTCATTTTCAAAGTTGTAAAACCTTCTTCCAACTTACTGGCGATTTGCTCCTTCATAAATTGTTTATCCCCCATCCAGATCAAGCCATTTATAGGGATACTATCCTTTCCCTTGCTAAATTCAGATGGGAACAGTTCAAACTTGTTCCCGGCCTTTAGTGACAAAACAGCCTGTTCCAGGCCGAATTGAATGGAAGGAAACTCATCAAGTGACTGATACAGTTTTTGAACATCCCCATGAATATGCTTGCATAACCATGCTAATTTCTCCTCATAGTCAGGCCTGTCATCACAACTTAAACCCCTAAAAACACCGCACTCTCCTATGCCAAT
>JBFFLO010000377.1:0-3196 GCA_041554895.1 Lutimonas sp.
CGGACCCGGACAAACAGGTGCTGACATAGTCGAACATGCAAAAGTGAACAAAATAGCTTTTACAGGTTCTACCCGAGTCGGTAAATATATTCAAAAAGCCATCGCCGGAACCAACAAAAAACTTACCCTCGAACTTGGGGGGAAAGGCGCAAATATCATTTTTGAAGATGCTGCCATAGATCAGGCCGTCGAAGGAATTGTCAATGCCATCTTCTTTAATCAGGGACATGTATGCTGCGCCGGTTCCAGGCTTTTTGTTCAGGAATCTGTAGCGACAGCAGTTATCGACAAACTAAAACACAGGATTAATTCCTTGATGCTTGGCGACCCACTGGACAAGAATACCGATATAGGGGCCATCAACTCAGAAAATCAATTAAAAACAATTCTGGAATATATCAAAATTGGCATAGAAGAAGGTGGAGAAATCTACCAAGCTGATTGTCAGATCCCAAAAATCGGTAACTGGTGCCCTCCTACCCTGTTTATGAATGTATCTCAGTCGCATCGTATTGTACAGGAAGAGATTTTCGGACCGGTGCTGGCCATTCAAACATTTAGAACTATTGATGAAGTCATTGAGAAAGCCAACAATACACCATTTGGATTATCTGCGGGTGTTTGGACAGAAAAGGGTTCAAAGATCTTTTACCTCACCCAAAAATTAAAGGCCGGAGTGATTTGGGCCAATACCTTTAATAAATTCGATGCCACCTCTCCATTTGGAGGGTATAAAGAGAGTGGATTTGGAAGAGAAGGTGGCCTGCACGGTCTAAAACCCTATGTTAAATTTCAATAGTCATGAGCAGAATAGACATACAAAAAACCTATAAATTATATATTGGAGGAAAATTTCCAAGAACAGAATCCGGAAGGTATTTTGCGCTCCACGGCAAAAAAGGTAAGCTTATTGCCAATATGTGCCTGGCTTCCAGAAAAGATTTCAGGAATGCCGTGGTCAGTGCCAGAAAAGCACAAAGTGCCTGGGCCGGAACTACCGCAATGAATAAAGGTCAGATTCTATATCGAATTGCCGAAATGCTGGAAGGACGGAAAGAGCAATTTGTCAAAGAACTGGAAATTCAAGGATCAAACAATAAGAAGGCGCTGGAAGAAGTTGAAGCCTCAATCGACAGGTTGGTCTACTACGCAGGCTGGAGTGATAAGTATCAGCAAATTTTTAGTGCTGTAAACCCTGTGTCAAGTGCACATTTTAATTTTTCTGCCCCGGAGGCAATGGGAGTCGTATCCGTTATTGCTCCCGAAGAACAAGGCCTTTTGGGTCTGGTATCAGTTATTGCTCCGATCTTGGCAGGAGGAAATACATCAGTAGTATTAGCCAGTAACAGGCTTCCTCTAAGTGCCATTTCCTTTGCCGAGGTATTAAATTCTTCTGATGTTCCTTCAGGGGTAGTGAATATACTCACCGGGGAAAGAGAAGAATTGATTTCTCACATGGCTTCTCATATGGATGTAAACGCAATCGTATATTGTGGAAATCATGAGGACCATATCAAGCAAATAAGTGAACTTGCCAGTAACAATGTCAAACGGGTTGTTCTGTATAAAAAGAATGATTGGTCAGGTGATTACTGTCAATCTCCTTATTTTATCGAAAAAACCCTGGAAACAAAAACGACCTGGCATCCCACTAAAATTTAGTCCGGTTCTTCAAGTACATTTTTAAAAGAATATTTTCTATGAAAAATAAAGATTATTTTGCCCATGAAACAGCTGTTATTGATGAACCATGTAAAATTGGGAAGGGTAGTAAAATATGGCATTTCAGTCATATCATGGCGAACTGCAGTTTGGGTGAAAATTGTAATATAGGCCAAAATGTCGTTATTTCATCCGATGTGCATTTGGGAAATAACGTCAAGGTGCAAAATAACGTATCCATCTATACTGGAGTCAATTGCGAAGATGACGTATTTCTCGGGCCTTCCATGGTCTTTACCAATGTCATCAATCCCCGAAGTGCCGTGAACCGGAAAAATCAATATATGAAAACCACGGTCAGGAAAGGTGCCAGTATAGGAGCCAATGCAACTATTGTTTGTGGGAATGACATTGGCGAATACGCCTTTATTGGAGCCGGAGCTGTGGTGGTAAAAGAAGTAAAACCTTATGCCCTGGTGGTGGGTAATCCTTCAAGACAAATTGGTTGGATCAGCGAATTTGGACATCGGTTGAATTTTAATGAAGAAGGCCTGGCTATTTGTCCCGAAAGCCATGAAAAATATGAATTAAAAAATAATCTTGTTCATAAAATAAATTAGATTTGCAGCATTTACTGGTTTAATCCAGAGCTCACGATTTTCAAACTGTATCGCATTCACATGAAAAAAATACTTTTATCCCTTTGCCTGCTATTATTTGTTTCCTTTTCACTTAAAGCCCAGGTATCCAAACCTCCTGTTTATAAGGGCTGTGAAGAAAGCCAACTTGATGGGCTCAACGACTGTTTCAATGATAAATTAAAAGCTGATGTCCTTAATGAATTCAAGGTTCCGGCAATTGCCGTAAACGAAGGATATAAAGGCACGATAAAAGTAGTCTTTTTGGTCACCAAGGAAGGTAAATTTGAAGTGCTTTATGTAAACTCCATGTATCCGGAGTTAGAAGACGAGGTAAAAAGAGTATTTGAAACCTTACCGGTAATTCAGGCGCCTACCTATAACGGACGGGCCATAGACGAGCGCTATCAGTTTCCAATTGCTATTCCTTTAAGTGATAATGACAAAAAAACAGTTGTCATCGAAGATAAAAAAGACATTGAGGAAGAAATTCTGGACGTTCAGCATACCTTGTTCCCTGAATTTCAAAGTGAATTGAACATTCCTTTTGTGCATCAGGAATATGATGATATCATTTATCATTTGAACAAAGACGAAAATACGCATACTGCTTCTAAACCCTATCTGTTTAACGAAGTAAAGCCTTATATCAATCTGGAAGCAAAAAGAACCAGTATTTTAAAAGATAAGGAGTCATGGGGAGGCAGAAAGTTGTTTAATGAACACCTGGCTTTGGTAAAGGGTAAAAACTTCTGGTTTACCTTGAATCCGGTTTTTGACCTTCAGGTAGGAAAGGACAATTCTGATGTGGATTATACGTATAATAACACCAGGGGGCTTCAAATTCAAGGCTCTTTAGGGAAAAAGTTTAGTTTTTCTACCTCCTTTTACGAGAG
>JBFFLO010000378.1:0-3193 GCA_041554895.1 Lutimonas sp.
CGATCAATCCGTGAACTTGGCCAACTTGGATTTATCGATCCTGAAAATATAGTCCCCGACGTACAACCAAATTTCGCCGACAAAACAACTGATATTGAATACTCGGTTTCTGAAAAAGGTTCCAGCCAGATTGAACTGCAGGGTGGTTATGGTGGTGGAACATTTGTTGGAACCCTAGGGTTATCCTTCAATAACTTTTCGGTAAAAAATATTTTCAATTTTAAAGAATATAAACCGGTTCCCAGAGGGGATGGTCAGAACATAGCACTAAGACTGCAAGTGAGTAAATTTTACAGAACTTATAGCATATCTTTTTCTGAGCCTTGGATGGGGGGCAAAAAACCTAAAGGTTTCAACTTTTCTATTTATAACTCGAGTCAATTTGGTTTTGATCCATTCTCGAATGATGTTGATAAGGACCAGTTGCTTGACATTATTGGAGCTTCGGTTGGTCTGAGTCAGCGTTTGAAATGGCCGGATGATTTCTTTACTTTGTCCACTTCTTTAAATTACCAGCGATTTAAACTAAAGAATTACAATATTTCCTCCTTTGATTTTGATGATGGAGTTTCGAACAACTTCAACTTTGCCGTTAATTTTGGAAGGAGTTCGGCAGGCCCGAATCCGGTATTCCCTTCAGGAGGATCCCAATTTAATGTCTTGTTAAAACTTACTCCGCCATATTCCTTATTAAATAATAAAGATTATACAGACCTTCCTGACGAAGAAAAGTATAAATGGATCGAATTCTATAAAGTTGTTTTCACCGGAAAGTGGTACAGCCCGGTCATAGGGAAAATGGTTTTGATGTCTAACGCAGAATTAGGTTTTCTCGGGTCTTATAATGATGAAATTGGTGCCCCACCATTTGAAAGGTTTTATGTAGGTGGTGACGGAATGCAACAAGGAAGGTTTGATGGTAGGACCACGATAGCCCTTAGAGGTTATCCAAATTCCAGTTTATCATCTCAAACGGGAGGAACAATTTACAATAAAGTAGCATTAGAATTAAGATATCCTATAACCTTAAAGCCATCAGCTTCAATCTATGCCCTGACATTTTTGGAAGGAGGTAATTCATGGAATGAATTTGATCAATACAGGCCCTTTACTTTAAAAAGGTCTGCTGGCGGGGGTCTTAGGGTATTTATGCCAGCCTTTGGTTTACTGGGAGTTGATTTCGGATATGGTTTTGACACGATCCCGGGATCCAACCAGATTTCAGGGTGGCAAACACATTTTATCATAGGTCAACAGTTTTAACCTAAATTGTTATATTTGCCAAAAATCAAGAAATGGCACGATATTTTCTTGAAAACTAATAGAATGAAAGTAAATAGGGTTTTAATTATAATCTTTATATGTTTTAACTTTATTGTTAAGGCTCAAAAGCCACAAAGGGTTGCTTATATTGATATGAACTATATTTTGGAAAATGTTCCTGAATATGCAGCTGCACAGGCCCAGTTAGATAATAAAATAAAAACCTGGCAACAAAAACTTGACGTGCTTTCAGATGAGATCGAGCAGCTTAAAACTGATCTGAGCAATGAAAAATCGCTGCTCACCAAGGAATTGATCAGAGAAAGAGAGGAAGATATCGATATCAAAGAGCAGGAATTGAAACGGTTACAACAAGCTTATTTCGGGCCCACAGGAGATCTGTTTCAAATGAGAAAGCAATTTGTTAAACCTGTTCAGGACCAAGTTTATAATGCGATTCAAGATATCGCAACCAAAAAGCGTTATGATTTTGTCCTTGACAAGTCAAGTGATCTTATCCTGTTATACAGCAACAGTAAATACGATATCAGTGAGCTGGTATTAAATGCAATTGTAAAAAACAGAAAAAGACAGGCGGTAGAAGACCGGAAAACAGAGCGGCTGGCTAAGGCCGGAGTCATAAGCACTCCTACTGTACTTGAAAATGGCAATGAAGAGATACCAGAAGATACTGAAGAAACCGAAGATCTGGATGACGGAGAATATGTGAATGAAAAGCTTCCCGAAGAAAAGACCGAGGAACAACTGAAACTGGAAGAAAGAATTGCCAAAAGGGAAGAGTTGAAGGAGCGGATCAAAGCCCAACAGGAAGCCAGGACAAGAGTGAGGGATTCACTAAAACAAGTGGCCGAAGAAAAAAGAGCTGCCAAATTAAAAGAAATTGAGGATAGAAAAAAACAGAGAGAAGAAGCAATAGAAAATAAGGATTAAAAAAGAAGTAAAAACAAAAAAATTATTAATAACAAATTATTTGAAAAATGAAATTATTTAAAAATTTATTCGTGGCCTTTGCACTTTTGATGGCCTTTAATACAGTTCAGGGTCAAAATGTTGCGCATATCGACAGCGAACAATTATTGATGGCTATGCCGGAAACAAAAGCAATGGAGACCGAATTGAAAAAGGTCCAACAAACCTATGCAGACGAGTACAATGCACAAGCAACAGCTTTACAAGCTAAATTGCAAAAATATGATGCTGAAGCACCGACTCAAACAGATGCTAAAAATGAAGAAAGAAGAGTTGAGGTTGAAGGACTGAAACAAAAAATTCAAAAATACGCACAAACTGCCGATCAGGAAATCCAAAAGAAACGATTTGACCTTTTGAAGCCTATTGTTGAAAAAGCTCAAAAAGCGGTTACTGATGTAGCTTCTGAAAAAGGAATTAAATATGTTTTAGATTCCTCTCCAGGAAAAGGATTGATTGTTTTTGAAGGTGAAGATTTAATGCCTTCTGTCAAAACTAAATTGGGTATCCAATAAAAGATCAACTGTTTATTATAAAAACATCCTTGCTTCAAGGATGTTTTTTTTTGCCTTATGGTTAACTTTTCAAACTCTAATGCTGGAACAAACCATGCATCAGGATTTAAAAGGCACTATTTATACCAAGCTGCATATTTTATGTAATTATTGGCGATCCTGTCTATCTCTCCTGAAATGAGTTCCTGATTTATATCCTTGATCTTTTTCGCCGGCATGCCCGCGAATATAGTCCCGGAAGGAACCAAGGTCCCCTTGGTAACCACAGCACCAGCTGCTATAATGCTGTTGCTTTCAATAATGCAGTCATCCATGACAATGGATCCCATTCCAATAAGCACATTATCATATATGGTACAGCCATGAACCAAAGCATTGTGACCAATCGAAACATTGTTTCCAATATGAGTCGGTGATTTTTTATA
>JBFFLO010000379.1:0-3174 GCA_041554895.1 Lutimonas sp.
CATATTTCACAGAGGTTGATTTCAAGTAGTAGCCTAAAGTATGGTCTAAATAATTTGTTCAGGCATAGCCAGCGTACCATGCTAACCATACTTTTGATATCCGTAGGTGTGGCATTATTTTTTACTGTATCAAATGTGGGCTACTCAATTAGGACTGACTTAGGTGATTTTGCCAGCTCAGCACGGTATGAAGTTGGAGTGACTTTGCCCTATGAGATGGAAAAAGAAGATATTACTTTTCTGGATAAACTTCCATTTGTCGAGGGTATTTCACCTATGAATACCAGCCGTATATATTATATACCTCCAAATATAGGGTATCCTGAGCTTTCAATTGTTAGAGTACTTTCTTCCAAAATTATCATTGATGATAGCTATGTTCAGAGAGGTAAAATTGATAAAAACTGCAAGGAATGCATTTATGTTAGTAATGAAGTTATGAGGCTACAATATGAAGGAGTAGAACTGGGAGAGTCCATTGAGCTCAAGTATCCATCAGGCGAAACCATTACCTATATTTTTTCAGGAGTTATAAGAGATTTGGTTACTGTATCCTCTCCATTTTTTATCTATGATGATGAAGCTACCAAGACGTTCAACGCACTAGCATTTCAACTAAAATCGGGCCTTTCCGATAAGGAAATATTTGAAGCGTCCAATGCTATTGATGATGCCTTTATGGATAATGACGTCAATTTACTAAGCCGTGTAAGCGTTAAAGAGAGAATGACAGGGATAATGAACCATCTTGATCCTACGTTTTTGATCATTAAAACAATGGGTCTATTTACTATTGTACTTGGCATGTTAGGTTTAATGATTGTTCTTAATCTTACCATTCAAGAAAGGACAAGAGAAATTGGAATTCTAAAATCGATCGGTTCTCCTTACAGAAAAATTTCAAGTATATTCATGCAGGAATTTATATTAATCAGTTTAATTGCTATTCTATTTGGAGGGCTTTTAGCCATACCCCTTGCAAAAGCATTAATTGATTTGTTATCTGAGACTATTATCCGACACCCAGTAGCATTCAGAAATGATTTTTATATCATAAGTGCTACTATAGCAATAGTCCTGATTCTCCAAACAATCTTGATTTCGATATACAATCGTTTCAAAATTGGAAAGAATACCAGAGAATTGGTCGATTATAATTTTTAAAAAGGGAATGATTTGTATAACTGACTTTAAATGTAGTTTCCAAATTATCTATTAATGATTGCTATGGGGATTCAATTTCCTTAAATCCTAACCCTTATGATATTCGCCACTTTATCAAACGATAATCTTGCTCTACTATATTGTTGAGGTATTTGCCCTGCCTTATCTTTTTTTGTTTAAAGAATTAATAAAATTCAGATTAATTAGAGCCTACATACATGAAGCACGAAAATATAATTTTTTGAAAATAGGATATAAACTAGTTGTTGTATAAAACCCTGTGATACTGTTAATTATAATCATATTTGTATAAATTATTTAGTTTATTTTCCTTCCGAAATAGGCATACCCTGCGAGGGTATTTTTGCTTAAACATGATAAAAGTCATATCCTTTCATATTTGAAGAGGTAACTTCAAGAACGAAATTCAATTTTTTTATTAATTTAAATCCCCTTATTATGAAAAAGGTTTATCTATTATTTGTAGCAATCATGCTGGTTATTGTATCATGTAACAAAAATGGTATTGATGATGAATTGTCAATGGAAACTGCATTTAAATCTGACAATGCTTTGACAAAAGGTTATGACCAATGGGGTTATAATTACACTGCTAACATGTTCAATGGATTCTATGACAATTACTCCAGACCAATTGTTCCGGTTACAGAAGGTGCTAAATTGATTATGAAATGGAATGATGCCTGGTTGGATGAAAATAAAGACAGACATGTAGGATATGATTCTTATATAGGTTCTGGAGCATGGTTAACAAATCATGAAGCAGGTATGGATGAAAATGGTAAAGCATATACTTATTTTGTTAAAATTGTAGCGGCTCCTGCAGATGCTAATTTAGTAAATGGATATTGGATGTCTGTTGATGGTATTGAAATCGGACCTGAAATTTGGGGTCAATTTGCAATAATTCAAGAGCAAAGCACAGGTGACATGTATGACCTAGAAACATACAGGAGTAGGTTCAGTACAGGTCTTGGAAATTGGTGAATAAAACACGATTAAAAGTAAAGGACTGCTGGTTACAGCAGTCTTTTTTGCATTTTACCTGCCAACGATTGTAATCTAATACAATTAAAAAACAATTTCAATGCTGTCTTAGCCTTTTGATAGGTAACAGATGCATTCATTCAATTTCTGAGCTATAATTTCTTATCTAAAATAGTCACAGCGCAACAAAGCTATGTCAAGATAGTACAGAGGAAGGTTGGGGATGAGATGAAGAGGATAAGGGAGAACTGAGAGGTTCTCCTTAATACCCTTGGAAGGGTTTTTTGCATTCAACATGGATAAAATCAGGCATTTATCGTAGCTTTATGATTCAAAACCTTGAACCATGATTATCAAACATTCTCATTCTACAGTAAAAATCGCTGTTCTAACGTGCCTAATAATATTCTTATCGCTTTCGCTGGCTCAAGCTCAGAAAAAGGGTGAAAAGATTAAAGAGGAACCGAAACAAGAACAATCTGATAAAGACGGGACAAAACCTTACACTGAAGTTATAACAGGAGATGCCGTTACTGAAGAAGGATTATTTACTGTCCATCGTGTTGGAGAAAAGGACTATTTCGAGCTTCCAAATGAACTACTGGAAAAAGAAATATTGGTAGTGAGTCGAATATCAGGGCATGTAAAAGGACTCAACTTTGGTGGTGCAGGTATGAAATCACGCCCACAACAGGTCATTCGATTTCAAAAAGTGAATGATAAGATTCTCATGCGCTCTGTATCTTACAACAACATAGCAGAAGAAGATACGCCTATCTATACTTCGGTTGTTAATAATAACTTCGAGCCTGTAATAATAGCTTTTCCGATCGCTGCTTACTCAACAGACTCCGCGTCGTCTGTGATTGAAGTATCACCCTTATTTACTACCGATGTTGAAATGATTGGAGCCTTGAATAGCTCTCAAAGAAAACAATTTAAAATCAAAAATCTTGATACAAAGAGATCGCTGATCACAGGAATTGACGCTTACCCGGAGAA
>JBFFLO010000380.1:0-3161 GCA_041554895.1 Lutimonas sp.
ATCAGGTCTTGAGTATGGTATTGTTGAGGTAGAACGCTATAATTTTACGCCAATGGAAAGTGTTAAGAAAAGCCTGGATTATATGCAAACCACTAATTATTAACTTCTTCGGGTTTTATGAAAGTTTTAAAACTTCAGCCTTGGCTGAAGTTTTTTTTTAAATCATTATGATTGTTTATGAATTGAATGATTGTTATTGCTAAATTGCTTGAAAGATGCATGTAAAGTCCACATGCATAGAAGATTAAAATAGTTACACTAACTTTTGGTTAATTTTAAAATTTAGATTAAAATTGAATATGATATTCGTTGATAGAAAGTTGAGATACTTTCCTTTTTTTTTACTCATGCTTTTTGTTACAGGCCCTGCTGTTTGTCAGGAAACTTTAGATGTGCTCACCCTGTCGGGAAGGTATGGGTTTCCACAATCCTATGATTCTATATATAAAAGCAAGGCAAATGAATATGGCGCTATGGCCGCTCTAGTGGCTCCAATAAAAATAAATGAGAAATCGATATGGTACAACAGTGTCAACTATTTCTATTTCCATGTCGGAAATGAAGAAGCTGCTTCTCCTGAAATAATGAACCCCATTGATCTGCATGGAATAATCCTTAGAACAGGTTTGTATCAAAAGTTTTCTAAGGATAGGGCGATTCAGCTCTTTTTTGCCCCAAGGTTTATGACTGATTTTAAAAATATCAATGCAGATCATTTTCAAATGGGCGCTTTGTTTCTCTATGAGAAAAAGTTTCGGGAAGGCTTAAAAATGGGATTTGGAGCCATGTATAATCAGGAGTTTTTTGGACCTAATCTGGTTCCATTGGTAAATCTCGATTGGCAGATTTCGCAAAGGTGGTCGGTTACAGGATTGTTCCCAATTTATGGTAAAGTAAAATACAAAGTCAACCAAAGGTTTAGTGCCGGGTTGAGCCATTTTGGATTGATTACAACCTATAGGCTGGGTGACCCTGCATATGAGGGAGATTATATGGAGCGAAAAAGCATTGATGAATCTTTATTTGCGAGATACCAGCTCTTTGGAAACATTTATCTGGAAGGCAGATTCGGGTATGCTCTGGGTCGCAGTTATGCCCAATATGAGGCTGGTGAAAAGGTGGATTTTACACTTCCACTGGTTGGTTTTGGTGATAACAGGGTGCAAAAGAACATTTCATTTCATGATGGTTTGATCGCCAGTATAAGATTTATATATAATGTTCCCATAGCGGACAATAAAAAGTAATTGTTAGCCAAAGGGCCATGGTTCAAATATTTGGCCCGATAATTGTCAGATTAGAATAAAACCAATGATTATGAAAAAAACATATACTTTAATTCTATTAGCGTTAATTTTAGTAGCATGCGAGGGTTCGGTTGGCCCTCCGGGACCTCCAGGACCGGCAGGTGATGACGGCTTAGGGTTGCTTGGGCAGGTTTTTGAAGTAGTAGCAGATTTGAATGCCGGAACCAATTTTGAATATTTTGTAGAAATTCCGCAGGAAATAGAAGTGTTCGAAAGCGATGTTGTGATGGTGTACAGACTTATGGGTGTGTTTGAAGGCAGCGATATTTGGGAACCTCTTCCTCAAACCATCTTCAGAAATAGTGGTATTCTTTTATACGGCTTTGATTACACCTTATTTGACGTAAGGTTATTTTTAGATGGTACTGCAGATTTTGGGAGATTGGATCAGGATGATACCGATGGTCTTATCTATAGAATCGCAATAATTCCAGCTGACTTTGCCAAGGATATAGATGTTAAAAAAATGAGTAAGGTCATGGAAGTTTTGAAGATCAAAGACGTTAAACGTATAAATTAATTTCAACAGTAAATTATTCTTACTGATTGTAAGTTAAGGGCTCGTTCATTAAATTGGACGGGCCTTTTTATTTTTGAGCAAACAAAAGACCTGTTATGGGTTTATTCAATGAATAATATTGTTACTTTTATTGTTTTCAACTTACTTGTTATACAATAAGTCGTATCATGTAAAATTGCTGGTTAAAGTGACCAGTGGTATTATTTTTTTTAAAATATTTTAATTCTTATGAAAAAATTATCCCTTTTAGTCCTGGTATTTGAGATGATACTTTTGTCATCCTGTGGTCAACCTAAAGAAAAAGTTAGTTCAGATAACGATGCCAAGTCTGAAAATTTACCGAAAGTCGCCATTGCGGGAATTGCTATAGAGTCTAGTACTTTTTCACCGGCCCGAACTGAGGAAGAAGCCTTTCACGCAAGGGTTGGAGATGCCGTATTAGATTATTATCCATTTATGGCCAAAGATTCCATAGATCGAAACAGGGCAGAATGGTTCCCTACAATAACAGGGCATGCTTTACCTGGAGGCACCGTTACCAGAGAGGCCTATGAATCTTTGTTGACAAAAACACTGGAGATGTTAAAACCCAACCTGCCTTATGATGGCTTGTTTCTGGATATTCACGGGGCGATGAGTGTTGTTGGGCTCGATGATGCCGAAGGAGATTTTATAACTCGCATCAGGGAAGTAGTAGGATATGAAACTTTGATTTCGACCTCAATGGACCTTCACGGGAACGTTTCAAAAAAACTGGCAGAAGAAAGTGATCTGATCACTTGCTACAGAATGGCACCTCACGAGGACGCCATGGAATCAAAGAAACGAGCGCTTGAAAATTTACTGGACCGCCTTGAAAATGGGAAAGGGAAACCACAGTTTAAAGCCTGGATTCCGGTTCCCATATTATTACCAGGTGAAAAGACAAGCACGAGAATAGAGCCTGGAAAAAGTTTGTATGCAAAAGTAGACCCAATAACAAAAAGAGAAGGGATCATAGATGCCGCCATATGGATCGGATACGCCTGGGCTGATGAACCCAGAAATCACGCTGTTGTCATGGTGACGGGGGATGATCAAAAAGAAGTAACCAAAGCAGCTGAGGAGTTGGCGGGCAGTTTATGGGAAGTCAGAAATGATTTTGTTTTTGTAGCTCCAACGGCTACGCTGGAAGAGAGCCTGGAGCTTGCCATTTCCAGTAAAAAGCAACCATATATTATCAGTGACATGGGCGATAATCCTACGGCTGGAGGGGCGGGAGATGTAACCTGGACCTTACAGGAAATTCTCAAAAGACCTGAATTTAAATCAGGTGACGGAAAAACACTTATCTA
>JBFFLO010000381.1:0-3135 GCA_041554895.1 Lutimonas sp.
TACCAATTGCCCATTGAAGGAAAATCTGGCCAATTGACCCGGTTTTACAGAGCTTAAATAATATTCATCCACCTGACCCTTGATTTTGAAACCGCTTTGAACATCAATTTTTGCAACAGTTTCATTACGCCCGTAAGTTTCCCCTATAACAGGATTAAAAGATGAAAGCATACCGCTTACCGGTGCCTTTACCAGCATTTTTTCTATATTTTCATGAATCAGTTCCAGATTTCGTTGCATCATATTGATGGATTGATTGATCTGCTCAATTTGGATCTTATTGTCTTGACTGCTTTTGTTGACATTGTCATTAAGCAAGTTTCTTTTCTTCTTTTCGTATTTGTAACTTTCCCTGACATCGATATAGTCATTTTTAGCGATAACATCCTTTGCATACAGAACGGAATCAGTTTTATATCTTCGGGTGGTTTCGGATAGTTTGTTTTCAGAATCAATAAGAGATTCATCTAAATTTCTCTGGTTTTTTTCTAAGGATAACCTTAAATTTCTCAGGTTATTGATTTGTTCAATAATGGCGGTTTCCTGATTGAGGTATCCCAAAGTAGCAGAGGGGTTACTCAATTCAAGTAAAGGAGTTCCTTTTTCGACAAAAACGCCATCTTCAGCAAAAATTTCCTTTACAGAACCACCTTCAAGTGTATTGACCAGCACTAAATTTATAGATTCCACATCACCTTCAATTAAGATCATATCTTGAAATTGTCCCTCTATAACCTCTTTCACGGTAATTCTGGAAGCCGCTGCTTTATATGTTTTTTCGTTGAATGATTTAAACCCAAAAAACACAAGTAATAAAAAGAGGAACACGCCAGCGATATACATTATTTTTTTTCTGGTCCACTTCTTTTTTTCAATCTTTTTATCCATACCAATTTGTCTCATTGTTAAAAATTTATGGCCTATTGAATGTAGTTTCTGTAGGCTGACCATTGAACTCGTTTACTATTTCTCAGATGTAAATGAAATTCGTGATTTCGGGATTCTGTTGTGGTGTTGTATATAATAGTTTTCATAATATTTTATGTAGAGGTTTATTTGATTTAGGCCTGTTTTTTTATAGTATAATCGTCTGAAAGATATTTATGATACTGATGACGATATTAATTAAGATACTTATCATGATTTATTGTTTTTCGGGTTCACATTATAACATTCAATCCTTATGCCGAAAACTTTTAATATTGTAATACACTAAAAAACAGGTATTTATAATTTTGACAACGATTATAAAATGTTCATTTTCGGACACTTTGTTGTCCGTTATTGAACATTTTGTACTTTAGGTGAAAATTAAACACATCAGGTTTCCAATGACAAAATCAAAGGCTACGATCTTAATTATTGATGACGACGAAGATGTCCTTCTTTCTGCGAAATTGTTATTAAAGAAGCATTTTACGAATATTCTTACAAGAAATTCCCCAAAGGAACTCAATCAATTGCTCTCAACCGAATCAATAGATGTGATCATTTTGGACATGAATTACCGTATTGGATTCAATGACGGAAAAGAAGGCATGTATTGGTTAAAACACATCATTAGTGTTAGGCCTCAAATGGTCGTTGTTTTAATGACAGCCTATGGAGAGGTTGAGTTAGCTGTTGACGCCATAAAAAAAGGGGCGTTTGATTTTATTTTAAAGCCTTGGACCAATGAGAAATTTTTGGCCACCATTCATGCAGGACTCCAACTTAGCAGAACCAAACAAAAAGTCAGTTTATTAGAATCTGCTAATGAAGTACTAACGGAAAACATTTCGCAAAAATTTGGACCTGTTATTGGAAGTTCAACTGCCATGCAAAAAATCATGAAGGTAGTTGATAAAGTAAGCCAGACAGATGCTAATATGCTGATTTTAGGGGAGAACGGAACTGGTAAACAGCACCTGGCAAGGGAAATACATAGGAGGTCTTTGGTCAAAAATGGCCCTTTTGTTCATGTGGACCTGGGCGCCTTATCCGAAAGTTTATTTGAAAGTGAATTGTTTGGGCATAAAAAAGGAGCCTTCACTGATGCGCAAGAGGATAAACCCGGCAGGTTTGAGTTGGCAGAAAACGGGACCTTGTTTCTGGATGAAATAGGCAACCTTTCCTATAATTTACAGTCCAAGCTGTTAACCGTATTGCAAGACAAAAAAGTTTCACGCCTGGGAGAAGGAATTGAAAGGCCTTTCAATGCAAGGTTATTATTTGCTACAAATGCGCCATTGAACCAATGGGTGTCAGAAGGTAAATTCAGACAGGACCTCATGTTCAGAATTAACACAGTTGAGATAGAAATTCCTTCTCTAAGGCAAAGGCCAGAGGATATTAAAGAGTTTGTAAATCATTTTTTAGAAACTTTCAAAAGAAAATACCACAAGTCTCATTTGAAGATAAATGAAGAAGCATTAAAAATACTTGAAGAGCATTATTGGCCGGGAAATATAAGAGAAGTGCAGCATACTGTTGAAAGAGGTGTTATTATGTCTGACGGGCACGAAATAAGAGTAACGGATTTTAGTTTAAGCAGCCATCCGGTTGCCGATAATGATATTGAGAAGTTTGACAACCTTAATCTTCAGGAGATTGAGAAATTACTGGTTGAAAAGGCTTTGGTTAAACATGAGGGGAATGTATCGAAAGCAGCCAAAGAACTTGGCTTGACCAGAGCAGCTCTCTACAGGCGATTGGAAAAATTTAATTTATAATTAATTTGATCAAAAGATTTACCATACAAGTAACCGCCAGGATCTTTGTGATTCTGCTATTTTGCGTCTTCTTTTCCTATTTTCTTGTTCGAAACATTTGGTTCAGTAGTGCCGGAATGGCTGTTTTGATCGTCCTGCAGGTTTATTTTTTAATTCGTTATGTCAACAATACGAACTATTCATTGGTAAAATTTCTTGATGCTCTTAAAACAGAAGATTATTCAGTTTATTTCTCACCTACAAAAAAGGGCGATTCTTTTGCCAAAGTATATGACGATTTCAATTTGATCATTAAGATATTTAAAAGAAATAAAATTGAGAAAGAAGCTCAATACAAGTATTTTAAATACATACTTGAACATGTCAACCTTGGAATTATATCAATAAATAAAGAAGATCTTTTTAAGGAACAGGCCGATTCCGA
>JBFFLO010000382.1:0-3125 GCA_041554895.1 Lutimonas sp.
CATCCCAAAGAACCTGATTGAAGCTGAATCCAACTTCCTTTTGACAGTGCCGGCTTTGACCAGTAATTTCATCCAGAAGTTCAAAGATGGCATAAAGGCGAAAGGAGGACTTATAGAAGGCATTTTTAACCGAGGCGTAGCAGCGGCCATAAAAAGAAATGGGGACGGATTTTCCAAACCCGGATGGGCCGTACAGGCTAGTACATATTTGAGCATGTTCCTCGCAGAAAAACTGATCTTTCGAAAACTTCGGTTAATTTTTGGGCCTAAAATTGAATTTTTTGTGGGCGGCGGCGCTTTGCTGGACATCAAACAGCAGCAATTTTATAAAGCTATTGGCATTCCTGTATATCAGGGATATGGCTTGACCGAAGCCACTCCTATCATCTCTACCAATACGCCTTTTAACTATAAAATGGGGACTTCGGGAAAAATCCTTGAAGGGATCACTTGTAAGATCTGTGATGAAAACGGCAAGGAATTAGACCAGGGGGAGAAAGGAGAGATAGTGATCCAGGGAGACAATGTGATGAAAGGCTATTATAAAAACGATATGGCCACCTCAGAAACGATAAAAGATGGTTGGTTGTTTACCGGAGATCTGGGCTATATGGATAAAGATGACTTTTTGGTGGTCGTGGGAAGGGAAAAAGCCCTGCTCATCTCTGAAGACGGAGAAAAATACTCTCCTGAAGAAATTGAGGAAGCCATAGTCAATTCATCCACTTGCATCAATCAGATCATGATCTACAACGACCATCAGAAATATACTACGGCACTCATCACCTTGAATACTAAAGCTGTTGAGGAAATGATAAAGAATGAAGGTATTAAGACCTTCGAAGCATTGAACACGCAACTTAAAAATGACATGCTGTTATTTTCAAAGCAAAAAGAATTCAAAGGCAAATTTCCAGGTAAGTGGATCCCTTCGAATTTCCAGGTTGTGGCAGAAGCGTTTTCCGAAGACAATCAAATGATCAATTCAACACTAAAAATGGTCCGTCACAAAATAACAGAAACCTATCAAAACAGGCTCGACCTGATGTATGGTGCCAAGGCGCAAGACAAGGCGCAGTTAGAAAACATAAAAGTTCTTAAGGAGATGGTTTCATTGTCTTAAAACATCCTATGCCGGAAATAATCAGAATAGAAATGAACAATCCTCTCTATCAAAAGGAGCGGGAGTTAAGAAACAGGATCTTGTTAAGACCCATTGGAATCCCGGATTTTGGATGGGAAATGAATGATGAAAAAGCATGGCATTTTGCCGCGATGGACAAATCCCAACTGATTGGCTGCGTATTGTTGGTTCCATTGAATAAAGAGAAATCGAAAGGGCAATTGATCCAGATGGCCGTTGACAGCGATTGGCAGGGAAAAGGCACGGGTAAACTTCTGGTTCAGGTATTAATTGAATTTGCCGAATCTCAAGGAATAAAAGAAATTGAGGTCCATTCCAGAGCTGACGTGACCACCTTTTATGAACAATTCGGCTTTCAGGTATACGGTGATGAATTTGAAGAAGTCGGTGTAAAACATCGTCTCTTGAACTTAAGGATCTGATCGGTTATAACATTTTACTTTTCTCCACTCTTTGATCTGCTGACTGACGTAAAACTAAAAAACAACCATAAATTCAACAAAATCAAAGAAAAGGCATAAACGCTGTCTTCTATGGGAATCGTGCCTATTCTTATCCCTAAATTCTCCGCGTCATTATACCATACAATATTCCCTTCTATTCCGGTTCCGGTAAGAATTCCATTTACTATAAAAAACGGAATGAGCATAAACAAAAAAGTGAGGTAAAAACTATTGAGTAATTTAGGGTTGAATTTTGCCACTAATGCCAGGGTAATGATCGCAAAAACCATATCAACTGCAGTATAAGCTTTGTCAAAATTGAAAACCAAAACCAAGGCGAATAAGACCAAAAGCCCAAAGGTAATTCGCTTGCTTACTTTTTCAGGCAATGCCAGATCAGGGTTAATTTCCAAAATCGACAGGTGGGTAAACACACAGGCATATGGAATACAAATAAAAAACAGCCATTCTTCGAGTGGTAAATGAAACAGATAAATGCCTGAAAGGTACGCTTCATTAAAACCCCAATAGCCTTGCACCGTAAAATAAACATCCCAAACAACAAAGGGGACCAGGGTAATCAAAAAGGCAAGAAATAATGCCTTATAACGTTTGTACAACCTGATCCTTGGGTGAAATGAAACCAAAAAAGGCACAGAGATTGAAAGAAGGTCTATCCAAAGGTAAAGCGACATCATTTAGTATTGTCCTTTGTAATACTTCCTGGGTACCCATAACATACCAAAACATTCGCCATCGTGTTTGCCCAGGTGTTTATGGTGAATTTTATGAGCCCTTCTTAACGCCAATAAGTACGGGTTTTTTGTTTTTCTCCAGATCTTGATACGTTGATGGATAAAAAGATCATGAATAATAAAATATATCACGCCATAAATAAAGACTCCGATCCCAATGCCTAAACTGATCTGCCAATCAAAGATAGACCACAAAGAAAAAGCCGTGATCGAAATAATTGCAAAAAAGACGAAAAAAGAATCATTGCGTTCCAAAAAGGAATCGTGGTTATCCCTCACATGATGGTCTTCATGCAGGTTCCAAAAAAGCCCATGCATCACATATTTATGCATTCCCCAGGCAACTCCTTCCATTAAAACCGCTGTAATCAAAATAGTAATAAACAGTATCATTTCGTTATTTTTTTATCTATGGTCCTCCACTACATCAATCTGCAGTAAAACCTCTTTTAGTTCTTTCTTTTTAGCCACACTAACCAGGTTCTCGATCATTATTCTCTTATACGATAAGTCAATGGGCGCCTCAGCCAGGGAAGCATCCAGAAAGGCCACATCCTCGTCAATATTTTTATGATAATTAAGCATATGTGGCACATTCAGTTGCAGCAATAGCCTTAAATATACATTTTCCACTTCCTTGTCTCTACTGATCAATTCCTCCAGGTTTTTTTTACCCTCGTTAAAATATTTCAATTTCGAAATAGGTGAGAACACATAATTGGCCCTCATACAAGTTCCTGCAGCCTGATAGGCCCTGATTAGCTGTAGCTCGGATGCCTTCAC
>JBFFLO010000383.1:0-3114 GCA_041554895.1 Lutimonas sp.
AATTCACCATCTAAAATGACTGCTACCTGATATGTATTTTTGTTATTTTCTTTAAAGGATTCAGGAACATAGATCTTTAAAATCCTCTCCTCATTCAAATTAAACGAGTTGAATTTTTTAAAGATAATATTGTCCTGAGCCTGTGATAAAAAGGAAAATAAGAACAGTAATACAACTATTTTTTTCATGTAAAAGACTTTAAATTGTTATTTGTTAGCATGACAAAAACGATTAACAAGAAGTTTTATCTCTAAACTTTTGTTAATTTCGCTCCAATTAATTACTTAACCAACGTTGAATAAGGATAATTATTTTGTGCAAACTGTAAAACTTATCAAATGAATCCACCCAATTGGAAAATAGTTAAAGAATTTGAAGATATCACCTATAAAAAGTGCGAAGGGGTCGCGCGAATTGCCTTTAACAGGCCGGATGTAAGAAATGCATTCAGGCCACAAACCACCAAAGAATTATATGAGGCTTTTTATGATGCTCAAGAGGATGTAACGATTGGGGTCGTGTTGCTGTCTGCTGAAGGACCTTCAAGTAAGGACGGGATATATTCGTTTTGCAGCGGAGGAGACCAAAAGGCCAGGGGGCATCAGGGATATGTTGGTAAGGATGGTTACCACCGTCTGAATATCCTTGAAGTGCAAAGATTGATCCGCTTTATGCCTAAAGCAGTTATTGCTGTTGTTCCTGGTTGGGCCGTTGGAGGAGGGCACAGCCTGCATGTAGTTTGCGATCTTACCCTTGCGAGCAAGGAGCATGCTATTTTTAAACAAACCGATGCTGATGTGACCAGTTTTGATGGTGGGTACGGGTCTGCCTATCTGGCCAAGATGGTTGGTCAGAAAAGGGCCAGGGAGATCTTTTTCCTAGGAAGAAATTACTCTGCTCAGGAAGCCTATGAAATGGGTATGGTAAATGCCGTAATTCCTCATAAAGACCTGGAGTCTACAGCATTTGATTGGGCCCAGGAAATACTTGCCAAGTCGCCTACATCAATTAAGATGCTGAAATTCGCCATGAATTTAACCGATGATGGGATGGTAGGCCAGCAGGTATTTGCAGGGGAGGCTACCAGATTAGCCTATATGACAGATGAAGCCAAAGAAGGGAGAGATGCTTTTTTAGAAAAGAGAAAGCCGAATTTTGAAAAAAAATGGATTCCATAGGGGTTTAAAGTATTAAGGACTAAGAATTAAGGGTTAGGTGTATGTCCAGAATTCAAGGTGAATATCTTTACCATGAAAATGGCAATCTGCCTGAAACATAAAATAATGAAATATCCGAAAGTAAGAAACTAGTATGGGAAATGAGACTTAAAACTTAATCCTTAAAACTTAACACTTAGAGAATATGAAAATAATCTGTATTGGCAGGAATTATACCAAACACATAGAAGAGTTGGATAATGAAAAACCGAAAGAGCCGGTAATATTTATGAAGCCTGATTCGGCGGTGCTATTAAAAAACAACCCTTTTATCATCCCACCTTTTTCTCAGGATATTCACTATGAAGTTGAGATTTTGGTAAAGATCAATAGGATTGGGAAGTTTATTGATCAAAAATTCGCTCATAAATATTATGATGAGATCGGCTTGGGTATTGACTTTACAGCGAGGGACCTTCAAAGCAGGTTAAAAGAAAAAGGACTGCCGTGGGAAAAAGCCAAGGCTTTTGATGGTAGCGCAGTCATTGGTAAATTTTGCAATAAATCTTCCTTGGATCTGGAAAATATCAAATTTCAATTGTATCAGAATGATCAGCTGGTTCAAGATGGTGAATCTTCCCATATGCTTTGGAAAATAGATGAATTGATCGCTTATGTGTCGCAGTATTTCACCCTTAAGATAGGGGATGTTATTTTTACCGGAACTCCTGCAGGCGTTGGTCGTGTAGAACCCAATGATGAATTAAAGGGCATCTTGGAAGGGAAGGAAATGTTTCAAATTAAAGTAAAATAGTTTTTGAAGAATACAGAAATAGAAAGAAAATACCTGGTCCTGAGCGATGCTTTTAAAAAGGAGGCATTTAAGGCAGAGCGGATCATACAAGGATTTCTTTGTTCGGTTCCTCAAAGGACGGTCAGGGTCAGGTTAACAGGTGAGCAAGGCTTTTTAACGGTTAAAGGCATTGGAAATGAATCCGGTACTACCAGGTTTGAATGGGAAAAGGAAATTTCGAAGCAAGAGGCTCAAAGCCTGCTCGAGATTTGTGAAGCAGGGACCATTGACAAAGTCCGTTATTTTGTAAAATCGGGAGTCCATATATTCGAGGTTGATGAATTTGCTTTGGATAATAAAGGCTTGGTGATGGCAGAAGTAGAATTGGAGCGGGAAGATGATGTGTTGGAAAAACCTGCATGGTTAGGCGAGGAGGTTACTGGTCAAAAGAGATATTATAATTCTTATTTGCTTAAGCATCCGTATCAAAACTGGTAATAAAAAAAGGGGAATGCAACATTCCCCTTTTTTTATTTAGTTTTTTAAAACAATCCTAAATCTCGCTTTACCTTCTTCGAGATGGGCCATGGCTTCATTTACTTTTTCCATCGGAAATTCTTCAACGGTAGGATAAATATTATGTCTTACACAAAAATCGAGCATTGTTTTGGTAAGCTCAGGACTTCCAATTGGGCTTCCGCCAACCGTTTTTTCTCCCATAATCAGGGAAAAAGCGGGAATGGCCATAGGTTCCAATACTGCGCCCACCGTATGAAACTTTCCTTTTGGCTTGAGACAGCCTAAATAAGCATTCCAGTCAAGGCTCACATTAGTCGTATTTAATATAAAGCTTAGTTTTCCGGTGACGGCTGCAAGTTCTTCAGAAGACCTTGAATTGACAACTTTGGATGCGCCCATTTGCAGAATCTCCTCCTTTTTATCAGGATTTGAGCTAAAGGCAACGACTTCGCATCCCCAGTGTTTAAGAAACTTAAGTGCCATATGGCCCAATCCGCCGATACCGATTACACCAACCGAATCTGTTGGCTTTACTCCGGCAAGTATGATAGGATTAAAAACGGTAATTCCTCCACAAAGCAACGGGCCTGCTTTTGCCAAATCTATAGCGTCCGGTAACGGAATGGCCCATGACCAGTGGCCTCG
>JBFFLO010000384.1:0-3112 GCA_041554895.1 Lutimonas sp.
AAAAAAAGCAAAAATCAAAGCACAAAAAAAGGGCCTGATAAATCAAACCCCGATCTATAATCCTAAGATTAATCTTGAGTAAACGTTATGTCATATTTTGGTATTAGAAACTTAAAAAATAACTCAGGCTCCATCTATTCTTACTACGATCATTCGAGCCACTTGTTTTATTTTTGCTTTTTAATGTATGGAAATATATTCTCCCATTCATTTTAATTTTGGCTTTGATGGGTTTCCTTCTGTCATTTCCGATTCCGAATGCTTCAAAATCTCTTGTGCTATAATCATCAACCAGAATCATATTTCTTCCCTGTAACTCTTCCAAAGTCTTCCTCAAGGAGACATCATCGTCTTCTATTAAAGTAATGTCAACAAACTTTCCATTGTCGTTATTACTTAAATGCTCCAATATAGAATATTCAAGTTTCATAGGTGGGGGTTTGTTATAAGATGCCTAATCGCCGAATGGGTTGCGTTGACAAGTTAAAAAAAGTAAAATTTCTTTTGAAAAGCTGCTTTTTATGTGAAACAGCCTTAATAAAAGATTGTTTATGTGAGGGGTTTCTTTGAATTGCTAGCGAAAAACATTCAATTTCCTAAAGTCCTAGTTTTTGTGTAACATTACAAAATCAATTGATTTTAATATGGATAACAAGATAATTAGGAATAAAGAACTGAATATTTATGAAGCTTTAATTCCTGTGCTTGCGCTGATTGTGATGCTGGCTTACAACGTTTTTGTTTACGGGGATGATGCCCTAAGCGGGTCCAATCAGTTCATTCTTTTACTGGGGGGTGCTGTAGCCGCCATTGTCGGATTTTTTAATAAAGTCACTTATAAGCAAATGATTGAGGAAGTGGCAAATAATATTAAATCGACCACAGGAGCCTTGTTGATCCTCTTATTTGTGGGAGCTTTGGCCGGAACATGGCTTGTTAGCGGAGTCATTCCTACGATGATATTTTATGGATTAAAATTGCTGAACCCTACCATATTTTTACCGGCTACTGTTGTTATTTGTGCTGTTATTTCTATCGCTACAGGAAGCTCCTGGACCACATCGGCAACCGTTGGTATTGCCTTGGTCGGTATCGGTGGTGCTTTAGGTATTCCATTGGGGATGGTGGCCGGAGCTGTGCTGTCAGGAGCTTATTTTGGAGACAAAATGTCTCCCTTATCTGATACGACCAACCTGGCACCAGCCATGGCAGGAACCGATCTTTTTACACACATTCGTTATATGGCTTACACGACGGTGCCAACAATTCTTGTCACCTTAGTTGTCTTTGTCATTTTAGGATTTACTTTTGAAACAAACGGTACAGCCGATACTGATTTGATCCTCGGTTCTATTAAGGAGTCGTTTCATATCAATGGGTGGTTGTTTTTAGTGCCCTTGGCAGTTATCCTGCTGATCATAAGGAAAACACAACCACTTATTGCCCTTTTGATCGGGACTTTATTAGGGGGTGTTTTTGCGATCATCTTCCAACCGGATATTGTAATGAAAATAGCCGGGGCCGATCAATTGGATTTCAGATCGGCCTATCAGGGCATTATGAATGCCATTACGGTGGATACCGCTATCGAGACAAGTAATGAGGAATTAAATGATCTTTTTTCTTCTGGCGGAATGTATGGGATGCTTGGCACCATTTGGCTCATCATATGCGCCATGGTATTTGGCGGAGTCATGGATGCAATTGGGGCCTTGTCAACAATAAGTGCAGCCCTTTTGAAAATGGCCCATACGGTATTTGGATTGTTTGCGAGTACAGTTGCTACTTGTCTGGCTTTAAATGTGACAGCTTCAGATCAATACCTTGCTATAGTAGTACCTGGAAAAATGTTCAAAAAAGCCTATGAGGACAAGAACCTTGCGCCTGAAAACCTGAGCCGTACCCTGGAAGACTCAGGAACAGTAACTTCGGTACTAGTGCCATGGAATACCTGTGGCGCTTATCAATCAGGTGTCTTGGGTGTTAGTGTGGGAGAGTATTTTATATATGCAGTATTCAATTGGCTAAGCCCCTTTATGACGCTTTTGTTCGCTGCTTTTCATATCAAGATAAAAGAATTGAAATCCAAGCAGTTGAGTTAAGTTAAGGTTTCACTTAAGTCACCTGCTTACTTAAGCCACGGCTTGGCAACTGAACCGCTCAATTCGGGACCTCTCAGCGCTTATTCCTTCATAAGGGAAGCCTTCACTTGTTCAGCACATTTTTCCCCGTCAATCGCAGCCGAGATGATCCCTCCGGCATAACCTGCTCCTTCCCCGCAAGGGTAAAGCCCTTTGATTTGGATATGTTCAAGGGTTTTCGGGTCCCGTGGTATCCTCACAGGAGAGGAGGTTCTGGATTCAGGAGCATGAACTACAGCTTCATTGGTCAAATAACCTTTCATGGATTGGTCGAATAATTTAAACCCTTCTTGCAGTGTCTGATGAATGAATTTTGGTAGCAAGGACCCAAGTTCCACACTTGTTGTTCCGGGTTGATAAGAAGTTTTTGGAATGTCATTTGAAAGAATTCCTTTGGTAAAGTCGACAAGTCTTTGAGCCGGTACTTTTTGCGTTTTCCCTCCCATTCTCCAAGCATTTTGTTCGATGTCCTTTTGAAACTCCAGGCCGCTTAAGGGGCCAAATTTTTGGTAAGGCTTAAAATCTTTCAGGTCCAGAGCAACCACTATGCCCGAATTTGATGTAGGTTGATCTCTTTTACTGGGAGACCATCCATTGGTCACCACTTCTCCTGGTGCAGTGGCACAAGGGGCAATTACCCCTCCGGGGCACATGCAAAACGAATACACTCCTCTGTTATTTACTTGTTTTACAATACTGTATGGAGCTGGTGGTAGAAACTCTCCTCTTGTAGTACAATGGTATTGTATCTGGTCAATCAATGCCTGGGAATGCTCCACCCTAACTCCCAAAGCAAATGGCTTGGCCTCGATATGAATCCCCTTTTTATACAATAATTCAAAAATATCCCTGGCAGAATGTCCGGTGGCTAAAATCACTTTATGGGCATTGATAATTTCCCCGGATTTTGTTTCTACACCCTCTATTTTCTTATCCTTGATAAGAATATCTGTAACCCTGGTGTTAAAAAG
>JBFFLO010000385.1:0-3110 GCA_041554895.1 Lutimonas sp.
ATCATCCATTTTATCAAAGGTATTTACCAGCATGCCAAGCCTGGGATTTTGTTTAAAAAAATCACGGTGAACATCCATAAATCGCCAAAACAATCCATCCCAGACAGCCTGCCACTTTCCTTTCTTAAAATTACTCATTTTCATTAAATAATTGCTGCCACTAATATAGGGCTTGGAAGCCATTAATCCGCCATCGGCGTATTGACTCATCCCGTAAACGTTAGGCACCATGACCCAATCATAGGCATCAATAAACAGCTCCATGAACCAGCGGTAAACTTCATCAGGGTCAAACTCACACAGCATCATGAAGTTACCCAATACCATCAGCCGCTCAATATGATGACAGTATCCTGTTTGCAATACTTTCTTAATCGTTATATCAACCGGATCTATCCCTGTTGTCCCGGTATAAAAAGAAGCAGGGATCTTCTTTGTGAAACCCCAAAAGTTCCTGTTGCGCTGGTCAGAGCCCCTGGCCATGTACATTCCCCTGATAAATTCGCGCCACCCTATTAGCTGCCTGATAAAACCCTCAGTTGAATTCATTGGAACATGATGCTTTTCAGCAGAGGCCAAACAACGGTCAATAATTTCCTGGGGCCTTATAAGGCCGGTATTTAACATGGGCGATAAAACACTGTGATGCAGCAACGAATTTTCTGCGAGTATGGCATCCTCGTAAGGGCCAAACTCCAAAAACCTATGCGCAAAAAAGTCATCCAGCCATTGGTCTGTTGTTTGGTGATTGGTCGGGTATCGGGGATGATCTGTAAGTTCTCCCAAATGATGAGGAAAGTATTCTTCAACATAGGCTGTTGCTTCTTTATAATAGAGGTCAGCATCCGGATACTGCACATGAGGAGGATATTTATTTGCCGGATACTTTTTACGGTTATCGGTGTCAAAGGTCCATTTCCCTCCTTCAGGATTTCCTTCAGGCGACAGTAAAATACCGCGTTTCTTTCTTTCCTCTTTATAAAAGCTCGTCTGATGGTATTTTTGTTTGTCGCTGCGAAAAAAAGGCAGTAAATCCTCCTTTGAATTGAGAAACATCGGAGAATTAAACTTTTCAGTCGAAATATCACGGCGGAGGCAAGACTTTTCTATGCGCTTCTCCAGCCAGTAATCTGTCGGATCTATATAGCTGATACGATCAATTCCTTGCTGCTTTAACCCGGCTATAAGCATCCTGACATCTGATCTCTCTTCCAGAGCTTCTATATAGCATAGCTCAAAACCCAATGATCTTAAATAACTTTCATAGGCTTTCATGGAAGCTCTGTGAAATGCTATTTTTTGCTTGTGAAACGGGAATTGTTTAAAAAACAAATACTCCTCTATCAGGTAGATTTGTGCTGCCGGCATGATCCATGACGGCTGCCGAAAAAGCTGATGCGGGAAGATAAGGTGGGCCGTTTTCATAGGCTATTTATTTCTGCGGCACCGCTCGCTGCAATATTTAACTTCCTCCCAGTTTAATGCCCATTTTTTTCGCCAGGAAAACGGTCGCAGGCAGACGGGGCAGGTTTTTTCGGGAAGATCGTATTTTTTCATTTGCTTCTCCTTACATTGTTAACAAACCATTCCAACGGGCAACAATTCTTTTTTACATTCCTTCCAAAAGCTAAAGAATGACGGAAAGTAACCTTGAACAGAAAACATCCATTCCCTCTTCTCTTCTTCTCCCTGATAATGAGTGCTTAAGGGATGCTCTTTAAAGGTAATGCTTTTTAGGTTGAACTCTTCAGTAAGCTCCTTGAATTCACCTACATAAATTTGTATACCCTCTATGTTTGCTGCAAGTTTCAGCATAAAATCAATACTGTTTTTAGATACCGGATATTGTTTGAAATGGGACGGTTCCAAGAGTAAAATTCGATTTACCGCTGTATCTTTCTTCCAGTTTGGATCTAAATTATAAAAGTTATACAAACAAGTCGGCAAGCTTTCATCGATCATAAGGGGATGTTTCTTGGGTAAAGGGGTAAGCAAAGGCAGGTCAATTGTATCTGCAAGGGCCTTTGGGATCTCCATATTCGCGAATGCGCCGTAGGGCTTGTCCAGATAAGTATCTTTTTGGTTTGAAAAAAAATATTTATTAATGTTCTCTTGATTGGCGTAATACTTCTTTTGGCTATTGGCTCCGGCAACCCACTGCCAGCTCAGGGCATTACTTGCCCAGTCTGCATCGAGCAGGTGGTAATACATCCATTTGGCAGGAACTTTCCAATGACTTTGCCCTATATTACAGGCAATTGAAGCTACATACATTCTCATATGGTTGTGCATATAGCCATTTTTATAAAACGCTAAAATCGCTTTATCAATGGCATCCACTCCGGTTTTCGCTTCTGTGATACCCTTTGCAAGAGAAAAGTTGGCTACCGGCCGTTGCATATTTTTCATATCCGAGTTAATAGCATCCCCCTTGTGGATCCAGACTTGCTGCCAATAATCGCGCCAGGCCAATTCCTGAATGATTTTTTCCATCCGCTCCGCATGAAACCCTCTTTCTATCAATTGAGAAAAAACAAATTTTGTACTGATCACTCCCCTGGATATATAAGGAGACAGATAAGAGACGGCCCCGTTTACATAGTTTCTGGTCTTAGCATATTTGACAGGGTCGATTCGGCCTATACGCTGAAGTATTTCGGCATAAGAAGCGGGAAACATTTCTGGTTCATTTTCAAAAAGCATGACTATTATCTTTTACTTATTTTATTTCCGGAAATGGCCTTTTGCCTGGAACATTTAAATCTGGTTATATCTGGATTTCTTTTTTTCAGGTGCTTTTGGCTCACGCCGCTATTCACCCGTTTTCTCCAACGTTTAAAGCTGCTCTCTTTAAGAGAGCCTCTCATCAACTTAATGACCTCCTGCTCTGGCAGGCCAAACTGAAATAACAAAGCTTCAAAAGGCGTTCGGTCTTCCCAGGCCATTTCTATGATACGGTCTAATTCCCTCGGGCTGAACTGATCTTTGCTTATCATACCTTTTCCCAAATTTGATCTGCATTTAAATAAAAACTGCCAAGCGCATTAAAATTGCATTCATGAGGTGCTATGATCGATAAAAAAGTTTCGCCGTTCTCCCTTTTATACAAA
>JBFFLO010000386.1:0-3089 GCA_041554895.1 Lutimonas sp.
ATTCAATGGTATCTTCAGTATGTTTAATAATTAATTGGCTCCACCCGTCAATATTCTCTTGTACAGCCCATCGCTCATTAAGTTCTTTCACGTCCAATGTATAATCCACATCCATCCATTCCAAAATATGGAATACAAAAAGAGGTGCATCTGCCAGTGCAAAAACCGCATGGTTGGTTATTGAACTTGCACCTGTTACTCTTGGGTTTAATTCACCAAGATAAATTTCACCATTGTCTTGATCAATAAGGAAATCCAATTCAAAATAGCCTTTATAGCCTTCTTTTCTTAATTGATTACCAAAAAGCTGGGTGTATTTTGTTGCCTTTTCCCTGATTTCAGGATTAAATGCGTTAGGATAAATCTCATTGCCACACCAACCACCTTTGTAAGGGGTCATTTCCTTAAAACCTACAAGTTCGGTCATCAGAGGTGCGACGATTGTGCCATGTCTGGTAACACAGGCCTCAATAGCGGAGCCTCTGCAATTTATACGTTTCATTATTTTTACTTCCTTCTCTTTTACAATCTCCTCTTCATACTTTTTAAATTCTTTCTCATTGGAGATGAAAAAAGTAGTATGACCAGAATCACCAAATGGTGTTTGAATTACCAGGTCACTGCCAAGAGCCTTAGAAATTTTAGTCAGATGTTTATAGTCCTGCACCTTAGATAGTACATAGGGGACGCAAGGTACACCGGCCTTTTCGGCAATTCGGTTTGTATTCACTTTATTGTCCATCAAAGTTCTCATTTTGGCAGTAGGGAACATGATTTGAAGCCCTAATTTTTTTGCCAGTTTCTCTGTTTTCTCATCAAACATTAGAAACATGGCTTTTCCGGTGTTTTTTCCTTTTTTTCGTGTTGCCAAATAATCTTGAACCTCAGGATGTTGAAGGAGGTAGTTGTTGATGTCTTCAATACTTGTAAATTCGTCATGCGGAATTTCCTCTTTAGGGGAAAACACATTGGGGTGCTGCCCATCAAAGCATTCAATTTGACAGATAAACTTAAATCCCTTGATCCATTCATCTGCACCGAGCATATTAAAATTAGTGGCACTTATAAAATAAATAGGCGTCTCGTTTTTATAAAAGAATCGTCTTATATCAGCAACTCCATTAAGTACTTCGGCTGAAGAGGCTTTTTTTCTAGGTGCTGTTTTTTTACTAATTGGTTTTGACGTATTTTTTATGCCTGTTGTTTTTTTAGTAGTCATGTAAATATTTTTCAATGATTAAATTAATTGTTTTTTCAATTATCAAATAGGCATACTGCCCATTGATGTAGTAATCTTATGTCTGTTAAGTACCTTGTCTTTGAATACTCTAAGACCCAGATCAGATCGGTAACCATGGATTTCACTAACATCCAAAACGGTCATGAAATTGATAATTTCTTCGCTTACCACTTGCCCGGGTACCAATACTGGAAAGCCTGGTGGATAGGGGATTACGAATGTAGAAGCAACCAAATTTCTTCCCGAACTCATGACGGACAGACATTCGTTTAAGGCTACATATTCATAATTCTCTTCATCATAGGCCAAGAAATAGGCTTCTCGCAGATTACCTCCAGGAACACCAGGTACGGCCTGAAATGAATGATGAAAATAACTGAAATCCGGTAAGGGTGGCACCTCTTTTGTCAAGGAATGAATCCTTTTATTCCTTATTTCCTTTTCCTGGTCGTTCAATGCCTTAAATTCATCATCTAATTCATCTGCAATTCTTAATAGCGCATTTATAAGATAAGTAATACTACCTCTAGTGGTACCAATATTCGTCATAAATAAAACCGTGTTCCGGGATGTTTTATTAATCTGTATATTGAATTTATCCATTAAATATTTGTTTTTGAAAGTATCACCATCAACACCCGTTTTTCCGATATACAAGGTTATTTTGGTAGGATCTAAAACAAATTCATCTTTATCCCATGCCTCGTCCATACGGTTCCATCCTTCATGTTTAGAATAGTACTCCTTAAGTCCTGTTTGACGAAATTTATTTGGAATAAAATCTTTCACAGTCAAAACATCAAAGTATTTACTCAATTGAGGATTATCATTTACTTTGGCGCGAAGTACCATGGCCATTTCAATACTTTTTTCAACCAATTCAAATCCTTCGAGCTGCACTTGCCGTCTTCCAACATCCAACGAGGCCAACATTTGGTAGTTTGGAGATGTAGACGTATGGGTCATATAGGCTTCAAGGAAGGTGTTTTCTGTTTTTCTACGAAAATCCTCGTCCCAAATATGAATCATGGAACCTTGTCTAAAACTACTTAAAGTCTTGTGGGTACTCTGGGTAGAATAAACTCGTATTTTTACCTTGTCAGGGTCAGGCAATAAGGATTGGCCTCCGTTTTTCAATCCTTTTATATGCTCGTTGTACTGCTTTCTATAATTGGTGCTGTTATATTTTTCATAAAGCTTATTTGCAGTGAACATGCCGGTACGTTGCCTATAATGATATGCAAATCCTGCAAAAGCAAACCATGCTTCATCCCATAAAAAAACTATATCAGGCTTAATAGCAAGGACTTCTTCCATAACCCGCTCCACATTATACACCAAACCATCAAAAGTACAATTGGTTAGTAGTAACATCTTTACCTTATCAAGCCTTCCCGCTTCTTTTAACTGTAGCAACTTGGTTTTTATTTGTTCTAAAGGAACAGCTCCATACATAGAGTATTCTTCAATCGGGTAGGAATCCAAATATACGGGATAAGCACCTGCCAATACCAATCCGTAGTGATGTGATTTATGACAATCTCTATCAATAAGTACAACATCCTCTGGTTTAACCAAGGCCTGCATAACAATTTTATTAGCAGTAGATGTTCCGTTAGTTACGAAATACGTATTAAGTGACCCATAGGCATCACGAGCCATCTCTTGGGCTTTTTTAAGAGGCCCTGTTGGTTGCAACAAGGAATCAAGGCCACCAGTTGTAGCGGATGTTTCTGCCAAAAACATATTGCGACCGTAAAAATCGCCAAAATCATTGATCCATCTCGATTTAAAGACCGAATTTCCCCGTGATATTGGCATGGCATGAAACACCCCGGTTGGTTTTTGA
>JBFFLO010000387.1:0-3078 GCA_041554895.1 Lutimonas sp.
CCTGGCTACTGGAATATCTAATTGCTCGCGATATTTGGCAACGGTCCTTCTGGCAATCAGATAGCCACTCTCTTTTAATAAACTTGAAAGCTTTTCATCTGTAAGAGGCTTTCTTTTATCCTCTTTATCAATCTCTGTTTGTAGAATCTTTTTGATTTCTCTGGTTGAAATGTCTTCTCCCTGCTCATTTTTCATCGATTCTGAGAAAAATTCTTTCACCAGTTTGGTTCCATAGGGCGTATCTACATATTTACTATTGGCCACTCTGGATACCGTAGAAACGTCCATCTTGATCTGGTCAGCAATATCTTTTAGGACCATGGGCCGTAATTTACGCTCGTCCCCGGTCAATAGGAATTCCTTTTGATATTGCATAATGGCCGTCATTGTTATCATAAGCGTTTGTTGTCGCTGTTTGATAGCATCTATAAACCATTTGGCTGCATCTAATTTTTGTTTGATAAAAAGCACCGCATCTTTCTGGGATTTTGATTTATCCTTTGATTCCGAATATCCCTTTAACATATTATCATATTCCCTGGAAATATGGAGATCAGGAGCATTTCTGGCATTAAGGCTTAATTCAAGATTGCCATCATTGATCCTAATCGTAAAATCAGGAACGATGTGTTCTATCATGGTTAAATTCCCTGAAAAGGATCCCCCGGGTTTTGGGTTTAATTTTTCAATTTCCTTAATGGCACCCTTGAGTTCTTCCATTGAAATATTATACTTCTGGGCAAGTTTGGAATAGTGTTTTTTAACAAACTGATCAAAGGAAGTATTCAGAATGTCTTTGGCCAATAACCGTTCCTTGGTTTCTTCTTTGCGATTAAGTTGTATGGTAAGGCACTCCTTTAAAGTCCTGGCACCAACTCCGGCAGGATCGAGTTGCTGTATGATATTAAGAACTTTCTCCACTTCAGCTTCTGTAGTATATATATTTTCAGAAAAGGCAAGGTCATCAATAATGTCTTCAATAGTCCTTCTTATATAGCCGTTATCGTCAATACATCCGACCATAAATTCGGCAATCACTTCTTGCTGAGGTTCGAGACTGAAGGTGTTAAGTTGGTTACTTAGGTATTGATTAAAGGTAATACCTCCTGAATAGGGTATGCGATTGTCTTCATCATCACTGCTGTAATTAGTCGATTGCAGCTTATAGCTGGGGATTTCGTCGTCACTTAGGTAATCATCAATGTTGATATCTGTATCTATCGACTCCGTTCCCGCATCATCATACTCCTCATCCTGGGAATCCTGAAACTCATCATTGGGTTCTTTTCCACTTTCCAAAGCAGGGTTTTCCTCAATCTCCTGTGACAGTTTTTGTTCAAAAGCCTGAGTAGGCAATTGAATTAGCTTCATCAACTGAATTTGTTGTGGAGATAACTTTTGTTGTAGCTTTTGCTGTAAACTCTGTTTTAACATATAGATTTTTACTTCCAGTTAAAGTTACAAAAAAAGAACTTCTGATTCGCGAACTTACTTAATGAAGACTAGGATTTAAAACTCAGCGCTTTGAGGCGTTCTTGGGAACGGAATAACATCCCTGATATTACTCATTCCTGTGGCAAACTGCACCATTCTTTCGAATCCAAGGCCAAAACCGGAATGAACTGCAGTACCAAATTTACGCAGATCGAGATACCACCAAAGCTCTTTTTCATCTATTCCAAGCGCCTGTATCTTTTCTTTTAATACGTCCAGCCTTTCTTCTCTCTGGCTTCCTCCCACGATCTCTCCAATACCCGGAAACAATACATCCATGGCCCTGACAGTTTTACCGTCGTCGTTTAAACGCATATAGAAAGCCTTAATGTTGGCAGGGTAATCAAAAAGGATGACAGGTGATTTGAAATGTTTTTCTACCAAAAAACGTTCATGTTCACTTTGCAGGTCTGCACCCCATTCGTTAATGGGAAACTTGAATTTTTTCTTCTTGTTGGGCTTTGAATTTTTTAAAATATCAATCGCTTCGGTATAACTGACCCTTTTGAAATTATTGTCTATGACAAACTTCAATTTTTCCCGAAGCGCCATGTCGCTTCTTTCAGCGGCAGGTTTGCTCTTTTCTTCATCAAGTAGTCTATTTTCAAGAAATTCAAGATCATCCTGACAATGTTCAAGGATATAGGTTAAAATATATTTAATGAAATCTTCACTAAGATCCATATTCGCATCCAGGTCATTGAATGCAACTTCAGGCTCTACCATCCAGAATTCAGCGAGGTGCCTTGATGTATTTGAATTTTCGGCCCTGAAAGTAGGCCCGAAGGTATAGACTTTACCCAATGCCATGGCATAGGTTTCGGCCTCTAGCTGCCCTGATACGGTAAGGTTGGTTTCCTTTCCGAAAAAGTCCTGTTTAAAATCAATTTTACCGTCTTCGGTCAATGGAGGGTTCTTTTTGTCTAAAGTAGAGACACTAAACATTTCACCGGCTCCTTCGGCATCTGAACCCGTTATAATCGGAGCATGGAAATAATAAAATCCGTTAGTTATAAAATACTGATGGATGGCGAAGGACAAAACAGATCTAACACGCATTACCGCACTAAAAGTATTTGTACGGATTCTAAGATGCGCATTTTCACGCAAAAATTCCATACTGTGCTTCTTAGGTTGTATAGGATATTCCTCAGGGTTCGAAGGTCCCAGTATAATGATTTCAGACACTTGTATTTCAACGGTTTGGCCTTTTCCCTGACTTTCAACCAAAACACCTTTGACGTCTATTGCAGCTCCGGTAGAGATCAGTTTTAAAACATCGTCTGGTGTTTTTTCAAAATCAATGACGCACTGGATGTTTTTAATGGTCGACCCGTCATTTAAAGCAATGAACCGATTGCTCCTGAAAGTTTTTACCCATCCTTTGATTTGAATCTCCTGTAATATATGATTGCCTTCTAATAATTCGGCTATGCTTAAGTTTTGCATCCTCAAAATTTTGGTCGCAAAGATACGTAAAGCGTTAAAATTGGGAAAGTTTAATCATTTTAATATTTCCAGTAAATAAGTACCATAGCCACTTTTCAGCAGAGGTTCAGCCACTTTCCTTAGTTGATTAGCGTC
>JBFFLO010000388.1:0-3062 GCA_041554895.1 Lutimonas sp.
AAAATTAATATGGACGAAAAAGGGTTTATTGAACAGGAAGAAATCTTTTCTCAGGTATTAAGAGCAGGTAGAAGAACCTATTTTTTTGATGTAAGAGAAACGAAGGCGGGTGATTATTATTTGACCATTACTGAGAGTAAGGAATTTACTCATGACGACGGATCATTCCATTATAAAAAACACAAGATTTATTTGTATAAAGAAGATTTCACTGAATTTGCTGAGATTCTTAATAAAGCCACAGCATTTATAGTTGATGAGAAAGGAAATGAAGTGATTAGCGAACGTCACCAAAAAGATTATCACAAGTTAAATGGAGAAGATCTTAACGGAAGTGAAGTTAGCGATCCTTCTACAGGCAGCTTCACCGATGTGAACTTTGAGGATATATAAAGAAGAAAAAAGCCATCAGCAAACTGATGGCTTTTATATTTTATTGGCCCGAAGTAGTTGCTAACGTGAGTTCGGGGAACAAGCTTTCATTAAGGATGTTGAGAACATCAATTTTATCAGTGGTCTTCACTAAAAAGGAAAGATTGTAATTACTGCCGCCATAAGAGATCATTCTTATGGGAATATCTTTTAAACCGTTGAATATTGCAGATGTAATACCTTTTTTATTTTGTGCAAGATCTCCTGCAATACAAATTATACTAAGATCTGTATCGACTTCTATATTTCCAAAATCCTGTAATTCATTTTTGATGGCCCCCAGTTTAGAAATATTATCTATGGTCAATGATACGGCCACCTCAGAGGTAGTAATCATATCTATAGACGTCTCATGCTGCTCAAACACCTCAAATACTTTTTTAAGAAAACCATAGGCCATCAGCATGCGATAGGATTTGATCTTGATCGCCGTGATATTGTCTTTCGCGGCAATGGCCCTAATTCTCTCTGTTCTTGCTTTATTATGGATCAAAGTACCTTTTGACTCGGGCTTAAAAGTGTTTTTCAACAAAACCGGAATATTTCGTTCCTGAGCAGGTATGATACTTTGTGGGTGTAATATTTTGGCGCCAAAGTAGGCCAACTCTGCTGCCTCATCAAATGACAATTCTTTTACTGAAAAAGTGTGATCGACAAATCTTGGGTCATTATTATGCATGCCGTCAATATCTGTCCAGATTTGAATTTGGGATGCTTCCACGGCAGCACCGATCAGTGAAGCACTATAATCACTTCCTCCCCTGTTCAGGTTATCGATTTCATTGTTTATATTCCTGCAAATGAATCCCTGTGTGATAAAAGTATTGACCTGATGATTCGCTAAAACTTTGGTAAGCCTGTTTTTAATGACTTCAGTTCTTGGTTCACCATGCTGGTCTATATGCATAAAATCAAGAGCAGATAATAAAACACTGGTTCCTTCGACTTCATCCAAATATAGCTGGAACAGGTTGGTAGAAACCAATTCTCCCTGAGCCATGATGATTTTTTCATTCTTCGAAGAAAATGGTTCAGAGGCAATTGTCAACAACACCTGGTGATGCCTTTTCAATACAACCTGAGCTTTAAAATAATTGTCATCGGACTCGATTAAATCCTTAGCCACGGTTAAATACTTCTCATTAAGCCCATGAATTAAAACCAATGCCTCTTCAGTATCACCCGAACCCAGCAATTCAGCAATGCGCACCAAAGTATTGGTAACGCCCGACATCGCAGATAATACGACAATCTTTTCCCCATGGGTTGACTTAACGATTTTAGCCACTTTTCTAAAATTCTCAACTGACCCTACAGAAGTACCTCCAAATTTTAAGACAATCATAATTAAATTTTCGGCAAATATTGGCAAAAACAACATACCACTGAAATTTTTGTAATATATTTACATATTATAACATATTGTTCAAATTTTAACAATGAAAACAATACAGGAAACCGTAGAATTAATTATTCAAAGAACGCCTTTCATCGAGGAAGCCATGCAGGACAAACTCATCAATGTCTCCTCTTTAGCAAGGCTTATACAACCTGAAGTTGAACAAGCCTTGGGAAAGGAAGTCAAAACCGGGGCGATTATGATGTCGATCAACAGAATGTCCCCCTTTGAAATATTGAAAATTCGGAAAAACATTAAATCACTATCACTGAAACTAGGTGATTTCATTGTTCGATCTGACCTTTTCGATTATACCTATAAGAATTCCAGTTCTTTATACCAGCACATATCCCAAATCTTCGCCAAGATTGGTGACAACAGGGAATCTTTTTTTACGGTATCACAAGGCATTTTTGAAACCAATATCGTGATCAGTGCCAACCTTAAAGAAGAAATAGACGCTATTTTTAAGGAGGAAGAATTGATCAATTCCATGTCGAAATTAGCCTCTATCACCATTAAACTGCCTAAGACCAATCTTGAACAGTCAGGGATTTACTATTTTATCTTAAAGCAATTGGCCTGGGCCAATATCCCAGTGCAGGAAGTCATCTCAACAACGCATGAAATCACTTTGGTGGTAAAAGAAAAAGATATCAATAAAACCTTTTCAATTTTGATCGACCTTAAGAAAACCTAAGGTATAAGAGGAACTTCTATAAACGCTGCTTGTATTTCTGCTGGAAAAATTCAAAATACATAAAAAGTAAATAATTGACTTCTTTGCCATAATCGATGTTAAATTGGTAATTGATAGATTGATTGTACAAAAGCGGATCAAATTGATTTGGAATCCCTGCCCGTCTATTCCATTCCAAAACATAGTACCTGTTTCTATTCTCAAGCAACGATTGGGTATAGTACCACCTTGGCCGCTGTGTTGCCAACCAGGCTTCAAATCCAACCTCAAGTATGATAATTTCATATTCAAGCTCTTCATTCTGTATTCTGATGGTGTCCATGGTGGTTTGGGCAACTGTTTCAGTTTTGCCGCTGTTTACTGACTTACTTGGATGACAACTGAAAATAACAGTGATCAGGAACAATATAATAAGGGTAGCTCGCATACTTTATGTTTTTGAAACTGAAACGGGATCAGTTGCTGTTTTTGTTGAATCAAATTCTTTGAAAACCTGGCCCAAATAGGTCATGCAATCCATTGCTGTAAAGG
>JBFFLO010000389.1:0-3054 GCA_041554895.1 Lutimonas sp.
CTGCACTTGAACAGGCATAGAAAGGGGTGATGTTTGCTGAAAATAATTAGTTTCATGCCTTTGTGCTCCAGTTTTGATGGTAATCTTGATATCACCCATCTCTAATTTCACTTCATTGGCACCAGATTTGGCGACGAACTTTATTAAATTTTGAATTTCTTTTAATTCCATAATGTTAAGTTTAGAATATATTTATGAATTATAACACCACTTAAAATAAATTGAACCCCATGAAAATCCTCCGCCAAAGGCAGCGAATATAACATTGTCCCCTTTTTTAAGCTGGCCCTCATAATCAGCCAGAAGTAAAGGTAAAGTAGCCGAAGTCGTATTTCCGTAATTTTGAATATTCAACATTACCTGAGAAGGATCTAATTTCATCCTTCGTGCTGTCGCCTCAACAATCCGCTTATTGGCCTGATGGGCCGCTAACCAATTGACATCTTCGTTCCTGAGATTATTTTTCTTCAGGATTTTTTCGCATACATCTGCCATATTAAAAACCGCATTTTTAAATACCGTCTGGCCATCCTGTTTGGCAAAATGCAATCGGTTCGCAACGGTCTCTTCTGTTGTCGGCATTACCGATCCTCCAGCAGCAACGTTTAAAAATTCTCTTCCCGATCCATCGGATCTCAGTAATTCATCCTGTAAACCATTTCCATCGGTAGTTGGTTCAACTAATACAGCTCCCGCCCCATCACCAAAAATGATACAAGTTGCTCTGTCTGTATAGTCGATCATTGAAGAATTCTTATCAGCTCCAATAAGCAATATTTTTTTATACCTCCCGGACTCAATATAACTGGCTGCAACAGATAAACCATATAAAAAGCTGGAACAGGCCGAATCTAAATCAAAGGCAAAGGCATTAACAGCTCCAATTTCAGAAGCTACGTAAGACCCTGTGGAGGCTGCTTGCATATCCCGAGTTGCCGTACATAAAATAACCAATTCTATTTCCTTAGGATCAAGGTTGGTCTTGGCTATAAGGTCTTCTGCAGATTTAATGGCAAGAAAAGAGGTTCCTTTACCCTCTTCCTTCAAAATTCTTCTTTCTTTTATACCCGTCCTTGAAACAATCCATTCATCATTGGTCTCGACCATCGTTTCCAACTCCTTGTTAGTAAGAACATAATCAGGAACATATTTCCCGACAGCGGTTATCGCAGCAGTAACTCTATTCATGTCTATTTTTTTGCTGTTTTATGATAAAAAGTTGGTTCTGTAAATAATAAAACAGTGCCCAAAAGTAATAAAATTAAGTGGGCAAACTTACCAAATAAAAACATTTTTTGGCTATTTTCACTTAAAATCAACAAAAAAACCCTCAATATTGAGGGTTTTTAGCATATTAATCAAAAAGTTGATTATGCTTTATTTTCTTGCGCATCAATTAAAACCTGACCTCTGTAGTAAAGTTTACCTTCATGCCAGTGGGCACGGTGGTATAAATGAGCTTCGCCAGTCGTAGGATCTTTTGCAATTTGAGGAGCAACAGCTTTATAGTGCGTTCTTCTCTTATCTCTTCTTGATTTTGACGTTTTTCTTTTAGGATGTGCCATCTCTACTTATTTTTATCTATTAGTAATTTTTTCAAATCTTCCCATCGGGGATCAATTTCATCTATTTCTTTATTCTTTCCAGGACTTAACTCTTCTAGTTTTTTTAAAATATCCGATTTTAAAGAACCATCATCAATACCTGGATGTATTTTTTTTAATGGAACAGCCAAAACGATCATTTCATATATATATTGAGAAAGATCCAATTGATGTTCTCCATGAGGCAAGATCAATACTTCCTCATGATCATCATTAAATTCGTCCCCGAACTTAACTACAAGATCAAGGTTCCCTTTCATGGGAAGTTCAAAAGGTTCGTTTGTCACATCACATGCGACGGTACCTACACCCTCACTTTCAAAATGCAATTCCAATAAGGTACTCTTTTTATTAAAATCAAGCACTATCCTAAAATCAGCATCTAAAAATTCATCGAATTTAAAAGACTCAAAGAACTGTTTATCAATTTTATATTCAAATTTGTACTTCTCCTCTTTTAAACCAAAAAACGACAACACAAAATCATTTGACAATTTCATCTGAACATAAATTTGAGCGCGCAAAGATAGAAAAAAAATAAGTATTTAAAAATAATTTATTTAGAATATTGTTTTTTCTTTTCTTTCTGAATTTCAAGTTTATCCTTAACCAAGCTTTTATACTCCTCTCTTGCCTTGAACAAATTGATAGCCATAAAGATAGCTTCCTTAAAAGAAGAGAATTCGGCCTCGCCTTTGCCTGCGATCTCAAAGGCCGTTCCATGATCCGGGGAGGTACGTATTTTATCCAGTCCTGCCGTAAAATTAACGCCTTTTCCAAAAGCCAGTGTTTTAAATGGTGCCAATCCCTGGTCGTGATACATGGCCAAAATCCCATCGAATTTCTCATGATTACCGTTTCCAAAAAAGCTATCGGCAGCATAAGGCCCATATACCAATTGCCCTTTTTCCTGAAAGCCCTCCAGCGTTGGCCTCACGATCTCGTCGTCTTCAGTACCAATAACTCCTTTATCTCCGCAATGAGGATTTAGACCAAGTACAGCAATCCTGGGTTTAGAAATGTTAAAATCTTCAACAAGGCTTTTATACATGATAGCTACTTTTTTACTGATCAATTCAGCAGTTATCTCCTCCGCTACCTTATGAATAGGAATATGGCCTGTAATTAATCCAACTCTTAAATCGCCTGAGCAAAGAATCATCAAGGCTTCCCCATGCAATTTACTTTCTAAAAATTCAGTATGTCCCTTAAATTTAAATGTGTCGGTTTGTATATTGTTTTTATCAATAGGAGCCGTCACCAAGACATCTATATCTCCATTTTTAAGGGCCTCCGTAGCCTTTTCCAAAGAAGTCAAGGCATATTTTCCCGAAACCTCCGATGGCTTGCCCAATTCGACATCTACCATTTCCTTCCAGACATTCAATAAATTCAACTTTTGAGGAACTATTTTACTTATAGAATCTATACCGTGAATATTGGTGGTAAG
>JBFFLO010000390.1:0-2999 GCA_041554895.1 Lutimonas sp.
CTGATGACGAAATCTCTATAAGGATAGGAGGGAGCGGAATAATAATTATTATCGCTAAATCCCGAATTAAAATGCTCTAATTTAAAATACACTCTCATGGTTTTAACTTTGAAATTGACGAAGAAATCAAGAAGGGGGAACCCCCCATATTCTCTGTCATCTTGTAAATAAAATTCTGCAATCACCGGATTATAACTGTTCATCAGGTATTTACTGAAATAACTAAAAGTAACTCCTGCTTCCAAATACATGGGTTTGCCCTTGAAGATGTAATTGGCATAATAGAGCGTATTGCGCGTTATAAAATCAGGAACTCTCAATACATCTTCTCCATTGGTAACTTTTTGATAAATGAATTGATTGTCCAGGGCAAAATTCCCAAAACGAATTTCCTTGCTCAACTTGACTTTGAAATAATTGACGCTTTCAGCAGCCTGCATGGGCTTTGTTTGACCGGTAGATTCGTCGCGGTCAAAATAGGTATAGTTATCAACGTTGGTGATTTGGGCAGAGGCATATATCCATTTATCCGAGTCAAACAGTATGCCAATACCATTGATCTCTTCGTTTTTGTAATCGTTTTGCCAGTTGTAATTCTTATAATCACTTTGGTTCAATAAAAAATTAAAGTTTGGCGATCGGCTATTGCTAAAAACCCTGGCATTGGCCTTGAAAACGCTATCGGTTTTAAAACTTGCCATTGCTGAATAGGCATGCCCAGTAAGGTTTCCGGAGACAATTTGAGAGGCGTCAACATCCAGATTGAATTTTTTAAATTTGGTATGCCATTCTCCCCCCAGCGCAAAACTATTACCTTCCAGTTTAGAATCTATTACGCCATCTTCTGTAATGACAATACTTTTATAGCTGTGATTGTACAAGTAATTATTGACCTTAAACCTCACTTCTCCCAATGTAATGGGTGAATTCAAAGAAAGATAGGCTTCATTATATAATTTTGAAAACTTGGCGTCGTCGCGGATATCATTTTTAAAAGCAAGACCAAACATGTCATTGGCATTGTCTTGCCTGTATTCGTAATGCTTTCGTTCAAAGTTTAATTGATGGCCTATTTTGAGGTCTGAGGGAATGGTTTTAAGGCTGTCTTTTTTGTCCCATAGCACGAAAAAGTGATCAAAATAGTAACGATTTCCACGAATAGAACTTTCAGCATCGGTAAAATTCGTTTCCATTCTCGCCCGGTCCGTAAAATTGGGATCCCCGCTTTCAAAATACGAAAGGGATTCCTCAGTTAGCCCACCATTTTGCTCATTGTTCAGGTCTTGGGCAACCAAATGGCCTCGAATGAAATACTTCTTGTTTTTAGTGTGGTAACTCATGGTGATCCTGGCTGCCCCATGATCAGTTAAAGATTGCCTGTATTTACCCAATGAACGCAAGCTTTTATAGCTTAAGGAAGCATTGAATTGCTCTGAGAGGTTAAAAGAAAACATGGCATCCAGAAGATGCCCCTGTTCCAAAACCGTTGACCACATCAATTCTGTAGAAGGGGTTGGAACGCTGTAATACTTAATGTCTTCAACCTCATAATAATTATAATGCTGTGCCCTTGCTCCTGTTTGCGGGTATGTGCCCTTGCCATCAAAATCATATGCGAGAGCATTATAAGCTTGTCCGGGGTTGTGAAAAGAAATGAGTTCAAAATTATCTTTTCTTTCGAGATTGAATTTGTAATATTTCTTTATATTGAGCGTAGTGTCAATAAAAGTAGTATCCATTTTATAGTCAATGATCTTATAATCCTGATAGTACGTTTTATCGCTTAACTCTATCTCGACTTCCTTAGTATATATCTTCGCGGTATCTCCGTATTCATCAATATACCTGTTATCTAAAGTGTTGAGCTGACCATCACTGATTTGGCCCCAGCTCAAAGCTGAAATTAACAATAAAATTAAAATGGAGAGCTTCCTTGGCATGGATAATTTTGATTGATGACAAAGGTAAAATTTTTGAGCATATTATTTCATTCATTTTGAATAGGGTTCCTTATTTTTGAAAACACCTTTATTATGCTGGAATTAAAATATTCATCATATCAATTTGAAGCGGGAACAGATGAAGCCGGAAGAGGCTGCCTGTCTGGCCCTGTAGTAGCCGCTGCCGTAATTCTTCCGGTTGATTTTGAGCACGAATACCTGAATGATTCCAAGCTGTTATCTGAAAAAAAACGTCAATTGCTGCGGCCTATTATCGAAAAGGAGGCCCTCGCCTATGGAGTGGGCTATGTTTTTCAGGATAAAATAGATGAGATCAACATTTTAAACGCTTCTATTCTGGCCATGCATAAAGCAATTCAGGCCATGACCATCATTCCGGAGTTTATCATAGTTGACGGAAACAAGTTTAAGAATTACCAAAAGGTCCCTCACAAAACCATCATCAAAGGAGATGGCAAATATCAAAATATAGCTGCAGCTTCGGTGCTTGCCAAGACCTACAGAGATGATTATATGGAGAAAATCCATAGAGACTACCCAGTTTACAATTGGGCAAGGAATAAGGGTTACCCCACCCAGGAACACCGTGATGCCCTCAAAGAATTTGGAGCCTGCCGGCACCATAGGAATAGTTTTAAATTGTTACCTGATCAGTTAGAGCTTGATTTGTAACACGCGTTATGTTGAAATTAATGGCTGTTAGAAAACTTATATTTGAATTGACCAGCGGGATGTTAGCATAAGAAGAGATATGGCTATTGCATTTGCTATGAACTGAATTTGTTTGGAACCTTATCGGATCATGGTATAAGTGTTTGTCAATCCGAAGTGTTTGTGCTCATATTAAAGTCAAATCGTTCAATACGTTTTAGTTGGTAATGGGAAAATGATCCAAACCAGTCAATTACTGACTCCAAGATACCTTCACAGCTGTAAGATGCCAAAAAAGCAGTAAACGAAAGGAGCGTGTTTTTGAAAAAAAATCTATAAAATCAAGTACTCCAATCAAAGCTGATCTCATATAGAAGAAACTGTTTA
>JBFFLO010000391.1:0-2962 GCA_041554895.1 Lutimonas sp.
GAAAATATGCTCAACGGTTTTGATGACATCGATTATCTTCAAAATATGAAAGCTGAGATCGTTGACTTTGCCCGAAAGAGGCCATTTTAATTTAACGGATCATGTCAAAAAGACGGAAGATTGAGATAATGGATACGACCCTCAGGGATGGGGAGCAAACCAATAATGTGTCATTTTCAGCTACAGAAAAGCTTACTATCGCAAAGTTGCTGCTGGAGGAATTACATGTTGACAGGATAGAGATTGCGTCTACCCGGGTTTCAGAAGGTGAATTTAATGCTGTAAAAAGTATTACGGAATGGGCTGATCAAGCTGGATATATTGATAAGATTGAGGTACTCTCTTTTGTTGATAAGGGGCTGTCCATAGACTGGATGGTCAAAACGGGGGCCAAGGTTCAGAATTTGCTTACCAAAGGTTCTTTGAACCATTTGACCCATCAATTAAAAAAAACACCAGAGAAACATTTTAAAGAAATCGCTGAAAGTATCAGGATAGGTCTTGAAAATGGTATTGATACCAATGTATACCTGGAAGATTGGAGCAACGGAATGAGAAATTCACCCGATTATGTTTTTCAGTTTCTTGACTTTCTCTCAGGGCAGCCCATTAAAAGATTGCTCTTGCCAGACACCTTAGGGATTTTGACGCCTGCTGAATCTTATGATTTTATAAAGAGGGTCAAAGAGCGTTACCCTTCAATGCATGTTGATTTTCATGCCCATAACGATTACGATCTTGGCGTTGCTAATGCTCTGGAGGCAGTGCGAGCCGGGGCTGATGGTTTGCACCTTACCATTAATGGTATGGGAGAGCGTGCAGGCAATGCACCGATGGCAAGCGTAGTTGCCGTAGTAAACGATTTTTTGCCTGAGGTAAAAATAGGGGTAAGGGAAAAATCTTTGTATAAGGTCAGTAAATTTGTAGAAACATTTTCTGGTTTTAGAATTCCTGAAAACAAGCCAGTTCTTGGAGATAATGTTTTTACACAAACTGCTGGAATACATGCAGATGGAGATAATAAAAAGAATCTTTACTTTAATGACCTATTGCCTGAAAGGTTTGGGAGAAAAAGACAATATGCCTTGGGAAAAACATCCGGAAAGGCAAATATTCAAAAAAATTTGCAGGAATTAGGATTGTATCTAAGTGATCAGGATATAGCAAAAGTAACCAAGCGGATTATTGAACTCGGAGATAAAAAGGAGGTAGTGACCAAAGAGGATTTGCCTTATATTATTTCTGACGTGCTGAATAGTAGTGCATTGGAAGAAAAGGTGGTCGTTGAATCTTATGTACTTACCCATTCTAAGGGGCTAAGACCGTCAACAACGGTGTCAGTCAGGATTGATGGAAAATCAATTGAGGAGAATGCCCAGGGAGATGGTCAGTTTGATGCTTTTATGAATACCTTAAAGAAAATATACATGGGCAAAGGCAAGGAACTTCCCAAGCTTACAGATTATGCAGTCAGGATACCTCCCGGCTCGAATTCAGATGCCCTCTGTGAAACGGTTATTACCTGGAAACATGAGGATAAAAGTTTTAAAACACGTGGACTGGATTCTGATCAAACAGTATCAGCTATCGTGGCAACACAAAAAATGTTGAATATAATTTAGATTAAAATAGACCTTATGAAATTAAAAATCGCCCTTTTGGCCGGTGACGGTATAGGCCCTGAAGTAATAGAACAAGCTGTAAAGGTAGCTGATGCCGTGGCTAAAAAATTCAATCATGAAATAAGCTGGCACCCTGCACTTACAGGAGCGGCTGCCATCGATGCAGTCGGTGACCCTTATCCTGACGAGACCCATGCTATTTGTGCTTCTTCTGATGCCGTATTATTCGGAGCAATAGGACATCCACGATTTGACAATGATCCATCGGCAAAGGTAAGACCAGAACAAGGACTGCTTAAAATGAGAAAGAAGCTGGGTTTGTTTGCAAATGTTCGTCCGACCTTTACCTTTCCGTCGCTGATTGATAAATCGCCATTGAAAAGAGAAAGGATAGAAGGAACTGACCTGGTATTCTTAAGAGAATTAACCGGGGGGATCTATTTCGGAAAAAAAGGCAGGGAGCAAAATGGGGATGTGGCCTATGACCATTGCGTTTACTCAAGAGACGAAGTAAAGCGTTTGGCAAAAAAAGGATTTGAAATGGCCATGAGTCGTGGGAAAAAACTATGTTGTGTAGACAAGGCAAATGTACTTGAAACATCAAGGCTATGGAGAGAGACGGTTCAGGGTATGGAAAAGGATTACCCTGAAGTAGAAGTGTCTTATGAGTTTGTAGATGCAGTAGCCATGCGCCTGGTACAATGGCCAAATTCATATGACGTTTTGATCACAGAGAATCTTTTTGGCGATATTTTAACCGATGAAGCTTCTGTAATTTCAGGGTCCATGGGATTGATGCCATCGGCCTCAGTTGGATCTGAAGTATCGCTTTTTGAACCTATCCATGGGTCTTATCCGCAAGCAGCTGGGAAAAACATTGCCAATCCATTGGCCACGGTATTGTCTGCAGCAATGATGTTTGAGACAGGTTTCGGCCTTCATGATGAAGGTGCAGCTATCAGAGCGGTCGTCAATAAATCTTTAGCTGAAGGAATAGTGACCGAAGACCTCTCAGACGGAGAGAAATCTTATGGAACATCTGAGGTGGGAGATTGGTTGGCCAAGAACTTGTAAACCTATTTTGGATCATAGTTGTCAGCCCGAAAACCTTTTAAAAGCCACTTTTATTTAAGTGGCTTTATTTATTTGATTTATAGGGTTCTAAAAATTTAATTATCAACCCTCTAGGGAAATTTAGTGAAAACTTCTGAAAATTAATCCAAAGAATTGCTGAAGAACTTACTTTATTGAGTATTTTTGCAAAGTTGATTTATAAGGATATGGTGCTCACGAAACTTGATAAGGAAGAAAAAATAATTGGTAAAAAACTTTATGATTAC
>JBFFLO010000392.1:0-2944 GCA_041554895.1 Lutimonas sp.
CCATCATATAGGTATTGATGACCGTTGAGTCATTTCCTATCCTTGATCGGATTCCTATAACCGACCTGTCAATTTTAGCCGCATGAATGATACAACCCTCTCCTATAACACTTCTGTTCAACGTAGTTCCTGAAATTTTTGAGGTGGGAAGCATTCTTGCCCTGGTATATATTCTTTTATTTTTGTCATAGAGATCAAAAGCAGGAATGTCATCCGTTAACCCGAGGTTCGCTTCAAAGAAAGAATCAATATTTCCAATATCTGTCCAATATCCCTCGTACTGATAACTAGTTATTTTATGCTTACCAAGCGACTGGGGTATAATTTCCTTTCCGAAATCATTTGTGTCAGGATTCTTCATTAACTCCACCAAGAGGTCCCTGTTAAAAATATAAATCCCCATAGAAGCAAGATAGTTTCTGCCTTGTGACTTCATCTCATCACTGACCTCTGAGGTCCAGTCAGGCAACAATTTTTCTTCAGGTTTTTCTATAAAAGAAGTTACTTCGTTATTTTCATCTGATTTCATGATACCAAAAGAAGTAGCATCCTTGGCATCCACGGGAATGGTCGCTATAGAAATCTTAGCTTCACTTTTTACATGTTGCTCCACCATAAAATTATAATCCATTTGATACAACTGATCTCCTGAAAGAATGAGCGCATAGTCAAAATCATGTCTTAAAAAATGATGCATGCTCTGTCTTACCGCATCAGCAGTTCCTTGAAACCAGGTATCGCTCATAGGTGTTTGCTCAGCTGCAAGAACATCTACAAAAGCCTGACTAAAAAAGCTAAAGTGATACGTATTTTTAATATGTCGGTTTAAAGAAGCTGAATTGAACTGGGTCAATACATACATCCTTTTTATCTCAGAATTGATGCAGTTGGAAATTGGTATATCAACCAATCTGTATTTACCTGCTATGGGCACTGCAGGCTTCGACCTGCTTTCTGTTAAAGGATATAATCGAGAACCTTGTCCTCCTCCTAGTATGATTCCTAATACTTTTTTACTGAACATATTTTATGGGGTTAAAGATTTGTATAAAGTTAAATATTCTTGAGCTGATTTATCCCAAGAATGGTCAATTCTCATGCATTTTTTTATTATTCGTTTTAATTCCTTTTTATTTTGGTACAATTCTTTGGCTCTCAACATTGAATCACAGATATCCTTTACGGAGGCTTGGATATGACAGATGCCAAAACCATCATCACCAATATCAATAACCGAATCATTTAATCCTCCTGTTCTTCTCACTATAGGTATCGTACCATACCTCAAAGCATACATCTGATTCAATCCGCAGGGCTCAACTCTTGAAGGCATCAAAAGAAAATCAGCAGCTGCATAGAGCTTATGTGCTAAGGCTTCATCAAAACCTATAACACTAGCATAGTTTTTATTAAAATGAAACCGCAATGATTTCAATTCAGATTCAATCGAATCCCTTCCCTCTCCTAAAATGAACAAAGAACAATCCTTTTTCAACAAAGACTTATACAATACCGCCGGAAACAAATCTGCTCCCTTTTCATTAACCAATCTTCCAATAAAGACGAATAAAGGTAGTGATGGGTCAAGCCCGAATTTTTTACACAGATCTGACTTATTGGCCCTCTTCCCTGAGGTGAAATCTGAAATTTCACGGGCTGTGTCCAATAATCCTTGCTTCATTAAATTAGCGATTTATATAAATCTTCTACTTGCTTGGCAATAGCGGTCCAATCGAAGGTTTCTTCTACTCTTTTCCTCCCGTTTTTCGCCATTTTCCTTGTTAACTCCTTATCTGATATCAATTGGTTGACCCCTGCAGCAAGGTCCCTTGAAAATTTGTCAGGGTTTTTTGGTTCAAAAGGTGCTTCTGTTTGTTGCTCTAACGGAACTAACAATCCTGTTTCACCATGTACGACAACTTCCTTTATACCACCCACGGCACTTGCAACAACTGCAGTTTCACAGGCCATAGCTTCAATATTTATGATCCCAAAAGGTTCGTAAATAGAAGGGCAGCAAAATACATCAGCGTGAGAATATAATTGAATTACCTCTTCCTTTTCTAACATGACATCGATCCAAATAACATTATCCCTGTCTTTTTTAACTTCAGCAACGCTATCCTCCATCTCCTTAGCGATTTCAGGTGTGTCCGGCGCACCTGCGCAAAGAACGATCTGCGTATCTGGATCTATATATTTAATTGCATTGACCAGGTGTATGATCCCTTTTTGCCTTGTAATCCTGCCTACGAATAACACAAAAGGTTTTGATTGGTCAATGCCGTACTTCTCGAGTGTTGAAACTTTATCGGTCACCACATACTCCTGCAGGTTAATTCCATTATAAATTACCTTAACTTTTTCCGCATCTACATTGAAATTGTTAAGCACATCTACTTTTGTTTCTTCAGAAACGGCAATAATCGCATCAGCCATTTCAATAGCCGTCTTTTCAACCCATGAGGAAGCGTCATAACCCCTGCCGAGCTGTTCTCTTTTCCAGGGTCGCAAAGGCTCCAAAGAATGAGTCGTGATGACCAAGGGAATACCATAACAAAGTTTGGCCACAATGCCTGCGAATTGCGCGTACCAAGTATGGCAATGCACTATATCAGCGTCTACTTCGTCCGCATTCATTTGAATACATGTGCTTAACGTTTTAAATACGGCTTTAAGCTTGTCATTAGAGTTGTCAAAAGCCGCGTTTTCAAAAGGAAATCCCTTCACTGATAAATTCCCATTCTTCACATCCTGATCCCCAAAGCACCTTACGTCAACCTCCATTAACCTGGCGAGTTCCGTTGCCAAGTATTCTACATGTACTCCAGCTCCTCCATAAACATATGGCGGGAATTCTCTGGTAAAAAAAAGTGCTTTCATTAATTTTTTTCTTTAGATGAATAATTTTTGACAAGATACTCGTCTGTTTCCGGGTTCCATA
>JBFFLO010000393.1:0-2936 GCA_041554895.1 Lutimonas sp.
ACAAAATCAAGTGCAATTTAATTTTATTGAATCTTCGTTTCAATGGTTGGATCAGCATGATTCATTTGCCAATTTTCATTTGGTGTTTATGCTTCAATTAACCAGATACCTGGGTTTTTACCCCGATGTGGAAAACAACAGCGCAGAATACTTTGATCTTGAACAGGGTACCTTCAAGGACTCAAAGCCGCCTAGAAATTTTTTAACCGGGAAAAAATTAATTCTTTTCAAATCTATTATCGGCATAAAATTTGATGATATGGTAAAACTGAAATGGAATTCGGAAGACAGACAAATTGTACTGGATGCACTTTTGGAGTATTACGAGCTTCATTTACCCGGATTCAAAAAACCGCGATCACTAAAAGTATTAAAAGAGGTCTTTAATGAAGTTTCTTAATGCAGTATTAATTGTCCTTTTGGGACATTTTTCTTATGGGCAAAAATGCGTTATTGTAGATAAGGATTCTGAATTTCCCATTTCGAATGTTCATGTGACCAATGAAGATCAATCAAAAACGGTAGTTTCGGATCGAAATGGAATACTGGACCTCAGTGGCTTTAATGAAATGGAACTCCTGATATTTAACCATGTCAGTTATGTTGAGTTGGAGTTGATTAAAAAACAGATCAGAAAGGACTACACTACAGTATTTCTACAATTTAAATCTGAACTTCTAAACGAAGTATTCTTATCTGCGGCCAAAGGCGATGTTGATCGTTCAAGAATTGCTGAGGAGATCGCTGTTTTTTCGAGTAAGGACATCCAAAATTCGGTCCCTCAAACATCCGCAGACATGTTATCAAAAATTCCGGGAGTCAAGGTGCAAAAAACGCAATTTGGCGGTGGAAGTCCTGTTCTCAGGGGGATGGAGGCAAATAGGATCCTTTTAGTTGTGGATGGAGTGAGAATGAATAATGCCATTTATAGAAAAGGACACTTACAAAATGCTATAACAGTAGCTCCTACCACACTTGATAAGACAGAGGTCATATTTGGGCCTTCTTCGGTAATCTACGGATCCGATGCCCTGGGAGGCGTCATTCATTATTATACCCGTAAACCTGAGATTTCTGAGCGTATGAATACGAACCTTGAATTTCTTGGTCGTTACAGCACCGTAAATGATGAAAAAACCGTGAATGCGGGAGTGGAACTACAGTTTAAAAAACTAGCTTCATTTACCAGTATTACGCATAGTAGTTTTGGTGACTTGAAGATGGGGGAATACAGAGCCCACGGTTTTGATAACTGGGGGTTGCAATACGAATATTCTAACAATACCGATTCCTATTATAATCCTGAACCAATACCAAATTCCAACTCCTCAGTACAACGAAACGTAGGCTACCAGCAAACAGATTTTTTGCAAAAATTATTCCTGCCCCTTAAACGGGGAAATGATCTAATGTTCAACCTTCAGTACAGTAGTTCATCCAGAATTAACAGATTTGATAAACTTACCGAAAGAAGAAACGGAGAGCTCAGGTTTGCTGAATGGTATTATGGCCCACAAGACCGGTTTTTATTTTCGACACAATTCAATATAAATGCCAATAAGAAATTGTTGGATAAAGGAACGTTTACGGCGGCATTTCAAAACATAAAGGAGTCAAGGATTGAACGCAAGTTTGGTACAATTGACAGGTCTTCTCAATTCGAAAAAGTTCAGGTCATCAGTCTCAACGGAGATTTTACCAAAAATTTGAACCCCAAGATCAACCGCGATTTTAGTTATGGTTTTGAAGTCGCATATAATGATGTACATTCAACCGCTAAAGGGGAAGTACTTAATGTCGCAGGCGACAAAATCATTGGTATAAAGGATAATTATGTAGTTCAGACCCGGTATCCTGATGGAGGGAGCAGTTATTTGAGTTCGGCGGTCTATGCCAGCTACAGACAGGATTTAGGAAAGAAATCAACTTTAAATACTGGTTTAAGGTTGACAAATACTGTCCTTGCGGCAAAATGGGTAGACACCACCTATATTAAATTGCCTGAAAGCGATATCAAATCTATGAACACCTCTATAACACTGACTGCCGGATATGCCTATAGACCCAATGAAAACTGGCAGATAAACGGTGTTCTTTCTTCCGGGTTCAGATCTCCGAATATTGATGACATAGGAAAGGTAAGGGAGAAAAGAGGAGATGTTACAGTTCCAAATATAGACCTACAACCTGAATTCGCTTATAATTTTGAAGCAGGCTTGATCAAGTATTTTGATGAAAAGAAAACATATATAGGCCTGGCAACCTACTATACTTTACTCGACAACTATATTGTAAGAGGGCCATATGTGCTAAACGGAGAGGCTCAAATTATCTATGATGGTGAATTGGCTAACGTAATGGCAAATATCAATATGGGTAATGCCTATCTTGTTGGAGGTACTATGACCTTTAAAGGGCAGCTTACAAATACTTGGAGCACAAGGGCAACCCTTACCTATACAGAGGGAAAAGCCTTTGACACCAGGGAACCGCTATCTTCTATACCCCCTTTGTTTGGAAGCCTCGATTTCAATTATGTTAGAAACAGGATAGAAACAGGTGTCAATGTGGTCTACAACGGTTTTAAGGGAGTTGAAGATTATAATATTTCAGAGGGAATAGATAATATTGAGCAAACACCTTATATAATTGAAGACGATGCTTATTATGGAAGCCCTTCCTGGTATACATTAAACTATTATATGAGGATCAAGACCTCTAAATATGTTGATCTTTTAATCAATGTTGACAATATTATGGATCATCATTACAGGGAATTTGCTTCTGCCATTAGTGCGCCGGGCCGAAATTTTTCTTTTACTGTCATAGGAAGTTTTTAGCGTAAGGTTTTTACGGATATAAAATATTTTTGATCTCTTTCCAGGAGATCATCTCTATTCCTTGCTTTTTCAAAAGGGACCGGTACTTCAAATCAC
>JBFFLO010000394.1:0-2930 GCA_041554895.1 Lutimonas sp.
AGCTCCACCACTTTCGCCCACAGTAAAACTTCCAAATTCAGTAAAAATATTCGGAACATCCACTTCCGCTTCCTTGCATGATGTGTTGATCTGGTTGATAATTTCTTCAATAATATATTGATAGTCATAGTCAAATGCCAAAGAATTTTTTATAGGAAATCCACCTCCAATGTTGAGGCTGTCTAATGAAGGACATTCTTTCTTCAAACCGGTGTATACCTTCAAACATTTATGAAGTTCATTCCAGTAATAGGCATTGTCTTTAATTCCGGTATTGATAAAGAAATGAAGCATTTTCAGTTCAACCTGATCATTGTCCTTAATTTGTTTTCTGTAAAAAGGAATGATATTCTTGTATCCGATCCCCAATCGAGAAGTATAAAAGGCAAATTTGGGCTCCTCTTCAGAAGCAATTCTTATACCTATTTTATAAGGTTTGTCGATCTCCTTGGACAAAATATCAATTTCTTCATAATTGTCAATAACAGGGATGCAATTGCGATGCCCGTTATTGATCAGCCTTGCAATGTTGTGAATATATTGTGACCTTTTAAACCCGTTGCAAATAACGAATGTATCATCATTTATTTTACCTTCCTCTTTTAGATTTTCTACGATGTTAATATCAAAGGCTGAAGAGGTCTCGATATGGATGTCATTCTTTAAAGCCTCGTCCATTACATGCTTGAAATGAGAACTTTTGGTGCAATAACAATAGTTGTAAACACCTTGGTAATTTGATTTATGCATAGCTTCCTGAAACCAGGATTTGGCCCTTTGGATATTCTCAGAAATTTTAGGTAAATAGGTAAATTTTAATGGCGTGCCATGTTCTTGAACCAGTTTTGCCAGGTCAATATCATGGAACCTAAGGTTTTGTCCATCAAGCTGGAATTCCTGCTGTGGAAAATAATAGGTTTGATCGATGAGATCTATATATTTTGTTTTCATAATTGCTTCTTAATTAAAGATAAATAAATTCATGGGAGTAATGGCACATGAAAAGATAAAAAAAGCAATAATTTAAATGCGTAAATTTCCGTGGCATGCAATTAAGAATGAATTTAGCCTAGGATAATTGGAAAAGTTAAAACCAGGAGTTTTCTCTAAATATCGGTCACTTATCCAATAAGCTGCATTCTGGTCTACCTCCCTTAGAACCAAAGGCCCGAAACTAAAAACACGTTTCACGATGTTAAAATAAATACCAAATAAAGTATTCTTTAGACTTGGCTAAAGTAATCTATTTTTTGAAAAAAACAAGAAACCTTACATTATCACAAAAATAAAATTACATTTTCCAAACGTATTGAATTATCTGGTATTTAGGTATTCTTGATTGAAAATTTAGCTAAGAAAAGGAGCGGGATTAATCATTTCATTCTTGGGTTGTTGCTCATTTTATCATTATTTTGCAGGAAAGGATTTAACTGATGTTATTTGAAAACAGAGCACCTGAGAATCTATTGCCCTATGATGGTGAGGTTGTGTACATGCCAAATTTTTTAAGTGAAACCGCGTCAGCAAGTTTATTCAAGGCATTGTGTAAAGATATTTCCTGGCAACAGGATGAATTTCTAATATATGGCAAAAAGATTGTGACCAGAAGAAAAGTAGCCTGGTACGGAAGTAAAGCATTTGAGTATTCTTATTCCGGAATTAAACGGAAGGCTCATATCTGGAATGAAAACCTGATATCCATCTGTAAAAATTTAGAATTGGAAACTAAAGATTCCTTTAACAGCTGTTTGCTCAATTTATACCCTGAAGGAATCGATGGCATGGGATGGCACAGTGATGATGAGAAAGAACTGAGACCCTTAGCTGCCATAGCATCATTGAGCTTGGGAAGTGAAAGAAAGTTCTCTTTTAAACATAGAATTACAAAAGAATCGATTTCGCTAACCTTGGAAAATGGCAGCCTTTTGCTGATGAAAGGAAGTACACAAAAAAACTGGCTTCATCAGTTGCCAAAAACAAAAAAAGACATTGGCCCCCGGATCAATCTTACATTTAGAAATATAATTGAAAGGAATCAACCTTAATTAATTTGAATTTGCCTTTAACTGCTTTATCTTTGATAAGATTTAAATCCATACCCATATGAAATCCATGAGCCTTGAATACCCTACATTTGAAGTAAAAGATAAAGTGGCGTTGATTACAGGAGCCGGCAGGGGGCTTGGTAAGTCATGCGCCTTGGCACTTGCAAATGCTGGGGCTGATATTGCCCTTGGCCTGAGAGATGTGAGCACTGCTTTAGATTTGGAATCTGAGATTAAGGCTATGGGAAGGCGAGTGATCAGGGTGCAAATGGATGTGTCGACAGTTCAGGAAATCAGGAGCGCTGTAGAAGAGGTGATAAACAAATTTGGAAGGATCGATATTTTGGTCAATAATGTTGGGGTAGCACCTGCAAACCCCGCTGAGAAAGTGACCGAAGCCGATTATGATTTGACCATGAACCTAAATGTTAAAGCCATGTTCTTTACTTCTCAAGCTGTTGCCGAACATATGATAAAGCAAGGTAGCGGTAGAATGATCAATATGAGTTCACAGGCAGGTTCGATTGCCCTTGATGATGAGTCGGTGTATTGCATGAGCAAGGCTGCAGTAAATCATATGACTAAAAATTTAGCATCCGAATGGGCCAAATACAATATTCAGGTCAACGCCGTTGCACCTACATTTATAGAAACCCCTGGAACTGAACCCTGGTTGAAGGACCCCGAATTCAGGCAAAGTGTTTTGGATAGAATTCCTCTTGGCAGGATAGGTAAACCAATGGAAGTAGCCGGAGCAGTGGTTTTTTTAGCGTCAAATGCGGCTTCCCTGATCACGGGTGAAATTATCATGATTGATGGAGGATGGACCCTCAAATAACCTTGATGATGATTGATTTTCACGAAGTTAAGAACAACAGTGATTTG
>JBFFLO010000395.1:0-2925 GCA_041554895.1 Lutimonas sp.
AAGTAATATCTGTATTCAAATCTCTATCTGGCAACAATCCTATAAACCACCAACCAAAAGTGAGCAATATAACAACCAAACTTACTAAACTTACTAACGACCATTTAAGCAAAGGGTATTTTTTAAACATAACAGTTCTTTTATAATTATTGTGCTAAATAATGCCATGTTACTTATAAAACCTGTTCAAATGATCATTTCGTCAGTGTAAAAATTATTCTGTAAGGATAAAGAAGTTGATAATGGATGCAACGGGAAACGAAAACAGGGGACAATGTCATAAACATTGTCCCCTGCTCCTGTTAGCATCAATTGATCAAATCAATCGTTATATTTTTTGAAATTTGGTCACTTTCTCTAGTTAACCGATTTCAAATTCACATCAAAAATAACTACCGCACCCCCTGGAATAGTTGCATTGCCATACCTGCCATAAGCCAAAGATGAGGGTATCAGTAATTTACCACTTCCTCCTTCTTTAAAATATTGCATGCCTTCTGACCAGCCGGTAATCACCTGATTTAAATTAAGGGATATTCCTCTCTCATCGCTTTCATCAAATACGGTACCATTTGTAAAATAGCCTTTATAGACCACTGTTATATTTGAGTCTGGTTCAGGTTGTACTCCGGTTCCTTCTTCTTCAATAACATAATATAACCCTGTTCCGCTAGCGATAGCATCTAAATTATTATCAGCGATATAAGCAACAATTTCCTGCTCATTTTCAACATCATAGTCAATTACCTCAATTTCAAAAATAAGGACAGATCCACCGGGTATATCATTATAATCTTGACTGCCATATGCCAGATGCGAAGGGATCAAAAGCATACCACTACCTCCTTCATTAAAGTACTGTAGCCCTTCTTTCCAACCTGGAATAACTTGTTGTAAGTTAAATGAAACGCCCGAATCAGTATTCTCTTCCAACAGAGTGCCATCCGTGTAAAAACCTTTATATTTTACCGAGACATCTGAAACGGCTGTAATATTTGCTCCCTCTCCTTCTTCATCCACCACATAATACAAACCTGTACTGGTCCTTGTTGCGTCTAAATTGTTACTGGCTATATAAGCTAGAATTTCTTGTTCATTTTCAGCCCTATAGTCTTTTATAATGTCATCATCATCAGAATTACATGAAACAAACAGCACAACAAACAAAGCAATAAATAGTGATTTCATATCTCTTTTTTTTAATTAAGGCGGCAAAGATAATTAAATACACTTCTTATTTATAAAAAATGGCGTTAAAAAAAACACAAGTTTATGGATCACGGTCATCAGGTTTGGCCTCATGTTTTCAAATAATAATTGCGATTTTATCAAAGTCACAAACCTTTAGTCTGCCTTCCATCCCCAAGGAGCTTCCGGAGCCGGTATGGGCGATGTAATATCCATTACTACCCTGAATACCCGATCTGTACCTAAACGCCTTAGGTTATAAGTGAAGGTGTTCTCGTCTATTGTGATCCACCATACATTGGTGGCTGCTGCGGGAATCATGGATTGTGTATGCTCATCTGCCGGAAAAAATTGAATATCAGCTTTTCCCGCGTTGGTCGTGGTTCCTCCATAAAAATTGATCTCATCTTCTGTCCCGTCTTCATGCCTGTGATCATGTTGCAAAGAAATTCGATCATTCTTATAGGTCAATATCCAGGTACGCGATCTGTCTTCCCCGACAAAGAATGGAATTTTGATTACGGAATCACTGCAAGAACGCACATGCATCATCAGTTTTTTACCACCAAAAGCCTCATCCTCCTCGGGTAGTTCCAGAGTTCCCTCATAAGCTTTACCACAATGGCTTTGCAATGTATTCCAGAATTCCTTTGCCGGACTGGTTTGTTGTGCTTGTAAATGGACAGAAATTAAACAAAGGCACATTAGAAACTTGATTTTTGATAGCATCCCTATAATTTTTAAGATCGGTAAAAGGTACCATATATTATAGAATAAATCACAAGCCAAAATGACCTGCCCTATAAAAAAAAGTAACCTGTTCTATTCTTTTTTGTGATCCAATCCTTTACATTAGCGCATCATGGATCAGGCCTCAAAAAACATACAGCTACAATACCAGGGTTATTTAAAGACTCCCCTGCTCTGGAAAGACCAGGCGCTGTTAGGTTTGGAGCAACTCGAACTTCCCCGGCAGTTTATGTCGCGTTTTCATCAAGACATTCCGGGTAATGTACTCTTAGGAAAACGTGTTGAACGATTTGTATATGCAGAATTAGGGCAGCAGGAAAACACACAAATTATCTTGAAAAATGCCCAGATCCAAAACCAAAAAATAACCATTGGTGAAATCGACTGCGTTTTAAAACAGGATGATATTCCAATTCATTTGGAAATTATCTATAAGTTCTATTTGTATGACCCCCATATTGGGAGTACCGAAATTGACCACTGGATCGGGCCAAACAGGAAGGACTCCCTGGTCAAAAAACTCCATAAATTAAAGGATAAACAATTGCCTTTATTGCATAATACGCTTGCAAACCCTGTTTTAAACAAGGCGGGTATAGACCCCCGTCGAACCTTACAAAAAGTTATATTTAAGGCCCAATTATTTAAACCTTTTAAAGAACCTGTGGCTTTTAACCTATTGAATGAAAAATGTTTAACCGGGTTTTACATTTACGCATCCCAAATGCGGTATTTTTCAACATGCAAATTTTATATACCTGTTAAAATTGATTGGTTAATGGAGGTTCAGGCTGATGTGGATTGGGACTCATATGAACAATTTCAAAAAAAGGCCACGGCACTTGTTGCTGAAAAAAGAGCGCCGCTATGCTGGATAAAATTTCCAAATGGCAGCATTCAAAAGTTTTTTGTCGTTTGGTGGGATCATGAATAAAGTTTTCATCCAATAATGCACTGCTTAAGTGAACACCCACTTTTGATCATTTA
>JBFFLO010000396.1:0-2920 GCA_041554895.1 Lutimonas sp.
CCACCACCTCTATAAACAAACCTTCATCAGTCTTATTCACAAGGGCTAAGTTGTTCTTGGTCAAAAACTTAATCGTTTTGTCCCATTTCTTATTAGACAGTCCCGACTGCGTCTTGAGTTCGTTCAGGTCTATTTTTTCAGCCTGCTTGAGCATTCTTAACACCGCTTTTTCGTCCTCGTTCATTTCGACAGTTTTGACTGCTTTGGTTTCGGGTTTCATTTGTGTAAAGAATATCTCGAAATACCTAAATTCCCTTTAATCATTGCCCTTTTTGACACCCTGAACACGAAGAGAAATTAACAACTATCTAATACGTTTTATAATACTATTCCTTGATGTTTTCCAAATCCAACATGAAGGAATACATCAAAGCTGTTCTTTTATATCCCTCAAATCTTCCTGAAGCACCCCCATGCCCGGTATCCATATTACAATCCATCAATAGTAAGTTATTGTCTGTTTTTAATTCACGAAGTTTTGCAATCCATTTAGCGGGTTCCCAATATTGTACCTGGCTATCCCAATAACCTGTGGTTATCAACATATTTGGATATTCTTTCGCTTCCACATTATCATAAGGTGAGTAGGATTTCATATAATGATAATATTCCTCAATTTTTGGGTTACCCCATTCGTCAAATTCAAAAGTTGTCAATGGTATAGATTCATCTAACATCGTTGAAACAACATCAACAAAGGGAACCGCTGCCACAATACCATTCCAAAGATCCGGTTTCATATTTGCAATTGCCCCCATTAACAGCCCACCTGCAGATCCTCCATAAGCATATAAATGATCAGAACTAGTATAACCTTCTTTAACCAAAAATTCTCCTGCATTGATGAAATCTGTAAAAGTGTTCTTCTTGTTTAAAAGTTTTCCATCTTCATACCAATATCTACCCATTTCCTGACCTCCCCTGATATGCGCAATGGCATATACAAATCCGCGATCTAAAAGACTCAATCTACTAGAAGAAAAATACGGTTCGGAACTACTTCCATAGGAGCCGTAAGAATAAAGTAACAATGGGGTGTTTACGTTTTTCTCATTTCCTTTTTTATAGACCAAAGAGATTGGTATTTTAGTTCCATCTGTAGCTGTTGCATAGACTCGTTCTGAAGTGTAATTTGAGGTTGAAAATTCCGGATCAAGAACTTCTTCTTGTTTTAACAATACCTGCTCTTTTGTCTCCATGTTGTATTCAAAAGTACTACTGGGCGTAGTTAAAGATGTGTATCCATATCTTAAAACATCTGTATCAAAATCTACATTTGATGTTGTATAGGCCACATATGCCAAGTCATTAAATTCAATATAATGCTCATTACCTTTCCAAGGTTTCACTCTTAAAGCTATCAGACCATTTATTCTTTCTGAAACCACTAAGAAATTTTCAAAAAGATCAACTCCTTCCAAAAAGCGCTCTTCACTATGAGGAATGACATCAGTCCAGTTCTCTTTGGTTGTTGCCTCAACAGGCGTTTTTACAAGGCGAAAATTCTTGGCATCCAAATTTGTTCGAATATAAAAGTGGTCGCCGAAATGTGAAACATTGTATTCTAAATTATTTTCTCTTGGCTGGATCACTTTCCAGGATCCATTCGGATCATTGGCATCTAGAAAGTGATATTCAGAAGACAGGGTTTGGTTATTCCAAATAAGTAAATATTTTTTTGATTTTGATTTGTAAATGCCGCAGCTGAAAGTTTCATCTTTTTCTTCATATACCAAAACATCTTCTGACTGAGAGGTTCCCAACACATGTTTGTAAATCTTATTTGAACGCAATGTTACCGGGTCTTTAGTGGTATAAAAAACAGTTTTATTGTCATTTGCCCATGTTGTTCCACCAGTCGTGTTTTCAAGTTTATCAGCTAATAATTCACCATTCTCCAAGTTTTTAAAATAAATAGTGTATTGCCTTCTGGAAATGGTATCAATTCCATAAGATAACAACTTGTTGTCCGGACTTACCGAACGCCTTGCAAAACCAAAGTACGCATGACCTTCTGCCATTTTCGGTCCATTGAGCATGATTTCTTCCTTATCACTACCAATCTTTTTTCTACAATATAATCTATAATCACCACCTTCTTCAAACCTCGAATAATAAGAATAACCATTATCCTTAACAGGTACTGACTGGTCATCTTTTTTTATTCTTCCAACTATTTCGTCATAAAGTGCTTGTTGCAATTTTTCAGTATGACCCATAGCTTTTTCCAAATAGTCATTCTCATCATTTAAATAGTCTAATACATCTTGTGTTTGAGCATCTGCTTTTTCGGCATTTTTTTGCTCATCACTTAAACGCATCCAAAAATAATTATCTATTCGGGTATCATCATGAATCGTTAATGCTTCTGGGATCTTTTTGGCAATTGGACCTTTGGCCACTATAATTTCTGAACTGTCTTGATCGGTTTTACAGGAAACTGAAAAAAACAATAAGGCAATTAAAGCATAGGTAATCGATTTCATATCTTAGGATTTAAATAGTTGTAGATTTTTATAAAAAAATAAATATACAAATAAACTCCATGGTAAGTCCCAAATCAATCAACTTGGTCCAACAAATGTTATTTGTACAAGACAGGATTGTACTCCTTAAAATAGCTTAGAATATTTTTAGCTGATTCTAATAGGAATAGAAACGGATACATGCGAAAAGAAACGATCAGTTTTTCAATAAAAAAAAAGGAATCATGTTAACCTTGATTCCTTTTTGTTATTTAGTAAAGGTTTGACTTAAGTGAAACCTTGAATCCCTTAACCCACCACCTCTATAAACAAACCTTCATCAGTCTTATTCACAAGGGCTAAGTTGTTCTTGGTCAAAAACTTAATCGTTTTGTCCCATTTCTTATTAGACAGTCCCGACTGCGTCTTGAGTTCGTTCAGGTCTATTTTTTCAG
>JBFFLO010000397.1:0-2913 GCA_041554895.1 Lutimonas sp.
AATGTGATCCTCGATATTGTTGAGGGTAAGAACGTTGGAACCAAATTTATATCCTAAATGCAGCTAGAAAACATGGAACTATTAGATACGAAAACAAAAAACAATGTGATAAAAAAGATGATTGATGTTATAGAGCTCAATCGTAAGAATATAATAGATGCTAACCAAAAGGACCTTCATGCTTTTGAGGGAAAGGATAAGGCATTGTATGACAGACTGGTTGTTGACCAATCAAAAATTGATGGGATGATTCAGGCCTTAAAAGAAGTGATGGCACAAAAGGACCCTGTAAATCAAATTATTTCTGAAAAAATATTAGATAGTGGGTTGAGCATTACCAATAAAACAGCTCCTTTTGGCACCATAATGATCATTTATGAATCGAGGCCCGACGTTACTGTTGAGGCTGCGGTATTGGCTTTAAAGGCAAATAACAAGATTATTTTAAAGGGCGGCAAAGAAGCTTACAACAGTAATATGATTTTAGAGCAATGCTGGCACGAAGCTTTAAAGCTGAATGGCCTTTCGACAAGCTGGATTAAATTACTGCATACCAACAGAAATGAAACTCAGGAATTTTTGAAAAACCCACCAGAAAAATTGGACCTTATTGTGCCCAGGGGAGGTGAAAGGCTCATACAATTTGTAAAAGATCATGCCAGCTGTGCCGTTTTGGTAAGTGGACGTGGTAATAATTTTATGTATGTTTCGGAACATGCCGATTGGGAAAAGGCTTTGGCCATTATTCTTAATGCCAAAACGGATAAAATATCTGCTTGTAACGCCTTAGACAAGGTACTTGTCAATAGAAACATTCCTGATTTTGGCACTAAACTAAAACAGTTAGAACAAGCCTTAGGGGCCGCTCAAGTGAGTATCATTGCAGACAATGAGGCCAAGGCAGTTTTAAATTCAGCAATGGAAATAGCAGATAGTGATATTTGGTATGAAGAGTTTTTAGCACTAAAAATTGTTATAGGAACGGTAAACGATTTGAACGAAGCCACCGGGAAAATCAATAAGTTTTCTGGAGGGCACTCAGCTGCCATTTTAACTGAAAATGAATTAGAAGCCAAAAAATTCATGGAAACGGTGGATTGTGCCGCCGTATATCACAATGCTTCTACCCGATTTACCGATGGAGGTCAGATGGGAGTAGGTGCTGAATTAGCCATTAGTACAGACAAATTACATCATCGCGGGCCTTTGGGTCTCAAGCAATTGGTTACCAATAAATATTATATCACCGGTCAGGGCCATATAAGGGTATAATTTATGGGCAGATTTAATCATGCCGGGCTTCAAGTAAAGACTTTTATTTTCAATGCTGTTCCTATTGTCGAACAGCGATTCATATAACAAGGAGCAAACCAAGCTTGAACCCATGCTGCAATCATACCGGATGATAAACCAAAGGAGCAGGGTCAGGCAAGTTCATGTCTCTGATGATGTCTAAAAACCTGGGGTCTTTGCGAATCTCATCAGAAAAGAACACCACCCTTATCCATGGGTACCAGCCATGTTTTTGCTCGTAATTCAAATATTCAAAGGCTTTGTCAAATTCTCCCAGTTCACCATACATAGTGGCTAGGAATAAGGCCCTAAAGCCATTTAGAGGAAGGCTTTCCAGTTCATTGAGAACATCCCGTCCTTCTTTGATTTTCCCACTATTTATAAGTGCCGGACCATATCCGACATATTTCAATCTAGAATCGATTTCAGAAGCATTTTTAAGAATTTCAAGCCCTTCCTCAATTTTTCCCTGATCCATAAAAATCCTTCCTTTGATCAGCATGCTTAAGGCATAATCATTTTCCATTTGTGCTGCTTTTTCTGCTTCAGCCAAACCTTCTTCATACAAGCCAACCCACCTGTACAACTCTCCCAGCCAAGCAGTATGCAAAGGAGCAAAAGGATCCAGTTCCTGAGCTAATTTATGTTCTGTAATGGCTTCATTCATCCTGCCAAATAAGGCCAGGTACCATGCCCTGTGGTAATGGTTATCTGCAAGGTTTGGATTTAATTCGTTGGCACGCTCAAAAGCATATTCGGCCAAGGCCCAATCCATTCCAAAATACGTGTGATAATGTGAAAGGGCCGCCCAACCCAATGCTACGGTAGAATCAAGTTGAATGGCGCGTTGGGCAGCGGCAAGGGCTTTGGGAAACACATCAGGAGGAGGGTCTGGACCATGACCCATGTTGACATATGCTTCGGCAAGAAAGGCATAGGCATACGGATCAGCAGGGTTTTTATCTAAAGCTTCCTGTAAATAAACCATCCCACGTTGCCATTCTTCCGGGGTAGATTTGTTCATATAATGCTTTCCTTTTAAATACAACTCGTAGGTTTCCGGTTTGACAGATCTAAGACCCGACCAAAGCACTTTATCTTCTGTTTTTACAACAATGCTCATTTGTCTGGCGAGATCGGCAGCAACTTCTGCCCATAAGCTTCTTACTTGAGAAAAATCTTTTGTATAACTCTTTTCCCAGAAAGCTTTGCCATTGATAGATTTTTTGAGTTCTATATGAACAGTAAGGGTGTTTAATTGCCGCTGGATACTTCCTTGAACAAAATAATCTATCCCATTGATCACATTTGACATAAGTGTCGTGGTAGATTGAAAACCTGCACTGATCACCTCCGTAGCCCGTCGACTTATAACAGTTAATTGATCTACTTTTGACAATTCATCTATTAAGCCTTCTGTCATTCCTGATGTAAAATATGCTTCCTCTGAATCGTCAGTTTGATACCCAAGGGGTATGACAGCAACTTTCTTAACATCAATGTTAAGACTATCTTTGTTCCAATTCGATCCGGCCCAAAAACTGACAATAACAAGCAACAAGACAGCAAAACCCACCGAAATTGCGATTACTTTATTCAGGCGTTTATTGGTCAATTCCA
>JBFFLO010000398.1:0-2877 GCA_041554895.1 Lutimonas sp.
ATAAAAAGAGAAGTTATGGGCGGAGAATTATCTTCGATTAAAAAAGCGTCTTTACCCATAGCCGCTGCAATTGGCGGAATGCTGCTCCCTGCATCATTTTTTGCGCTCGTTATGATCAATTATCCTGAATATGCCAACGGCTGGGGAATTCCTATGGCGACGGATATTGCTTTTGCTTTGGGCCTGCTGGCCATGTTAGGCAAAAGAGTTCCTCTTAATCTTAAAATTTTTCTGACGGCACTTGCCATAGCAGATGATCTGGGTGCTGTTCTTGTCATTGCAATATTTTATACGGAATCTATAGATTACAATGAATTGCTCTATGCCGGAATTTGTCTGGTCATTTTGATCACTGCCAATTTTATGGGTGTCAGGAGAACTTTATTTTATGCGGTTGTTGGTTTTGCAGGGGTGTGGATCGCGTTTGTGTATTCTGGTGTTCATGCGACAATTGCCGGGGTTTTAATAGCCTTGACAATTCCTGCCAGAACTAAAATCCATGAAGAAAGCTATATTGATAAACTAACCATTTATTTAAACAGGTTCCAGCAGGAAGAAACGGATACGAGAAGTACCCTGCTCACAAAAAAACAGGCCCATCTTATCGCTGGAATTCAAGATTTAAATGAAAAAGCAATCACGCCACTACAAAGACTTGAACATGCGTTACACCCTGTAACTGCTTTCTTTATCCTGCCTGTTTTTGCCTTGAGCAATGCAGGTGTTCATATCGATGGTAACATAATGGATATGCTGGTCCATCCCATATCTATTGGCATCATATTCGGGCTTGTGCTTGGAAAATTCATAGGGATATCCCTGTTTTCAAAACTATTGGTCAAATTCAAGATCGCACTGCTGCCAGAAGGCGTGAGTTGGCATCAAATTTATGGGGCGGCTTTTTTGGCAGGAATTGGCTTTACCATGTCCATGTTCATTTCAGATCTTGCATTTAAGGATGAATCATTTAAACAGATTGCTAAGGTAGGCATCATAGCTGCCTCTGCAATTTCATCAATTATTGGAATGTTGTGGCTGGGCCTTACCGCTAAGAAAAAAGAATAAAGTATATTTTTTAATATTCTAAACAATACTTTTTATGGACCCCTTATGGATCATTTTTGCATTTGGCTTTGGCTTTACGGTAAAACAAATAGGCCTTCCTCCTTTAGTTGGATTTCTAATGGCCGGATTCGCCTTAAACATGCTTGGGGTTCAGAATAGTGAAGCTCTTGAACATATAGCTGATTTCGGAGTCTTGCTCCTATTGTTTACCATCGGATTAAAACTCAAAATCAAAAACCTCCTGAAACCTGAAATTTGGGCAGGCTCGTCAGTTCATATGCTGGTAACTACCCTGATCTTTGGCTTGTTGATTCTCTTACTTGGCTTTTTTGGATTTTCTAAATTTACAAACCTGAGTTTGCAGACATCTTTTTTGATCGCCTTTGCACTTAGTTTTTCAAGTACCATTTTCGCCGTGAAAATCCTTGAAGAAACGGGCAGCATGAAAAGTACCCATGGACGGATTGCCATAGGCATTCTGGTGATGCAAGATATTTTTGCAGTACTATTTCTAACAATAAGCTCAGGAAAAACGCCTTCTGTCTGGGCACTGGCCTTGCTGCTGCTACTGCTCGTTCCAAAATTGATCAAAAACCGAAAATTCTCGTTTATACTGAATAAAACCGGACATGGAGAATTACTCATCCTTTTAGGTGTTCTATTGCCTTTGTCGGGAGCTGCCTTATTCTCTTTTGTTGGTCTAAAACCAGATCTGGGTGCACTGGTTTTTGGTATGTTACTGGCAGACCATGACCGGGCCGAAGAGCTTGCCAATACCATGATGGGTTTTAAGGACCTTTTTTTGGTCGGGTTTTTCCTGACTATAGGCTTATCGGGATTACCAACTTCTGAAGCCTTTGGTATTGCCGTTTTTCTTGCACTCCTTATGCCACTCAAGATGGTGTTTCTTTTTGTGATTTTGACCCGTTTTAAATTGAGAGCAAGAACTTCAGCCTTAAGTTCCTTTAACCTTGCCAACTATAGTGAATTTGGGCTTATTGTTGGAGCCGCAGGAGTAGCTAATGGACTGATCACTACTGAATGGCTGGTGATATTTGCTGTTTCATTATCTATCACCATGATCATCGCTTCCCCATTGAACATGAAAGCCCAGCCGGTTTATGCCAGACTACAAAGTTATTTTCTTCGCTTTGAAACAGAAACGCGTTTACCTGAGGATGAACCCATTGTTTTTGGAAAAGAAGAAATTATCATATTTGGCATGGGAAGAACAGGATCTGAAGTTTATAGGGTTATGACAGAAAGGTATCATAAAACAGTATTGGGCATAGACATTAACCTGGACGTTATTGAAAAGAAAAAAGAATTGGGCTATAATGTGATTCAAGGTGATGTAACCGATTTGAATTTTTGGCAAAGAATCAATATGGCGGCTAATTTGCCCTTGATCATTTTAGTAACCCCGAGCCATGCAACGCACATGCGCGTTATCAATCAATTAAAGCAACTTCATTGTGACATAAAAGTATCTGCCATTTCAAGATACGATGATGAAATGAAAGAGTTGAACAATGCAGGTGTACAAGTTACTTTTAACCTATATGAAGAAGCCGGGTTCGGCTTTGCGAACCATACGTACAACCAAATATTCGGAAAAGCTTAGAACGGGTTTCAGGGTTTTTTTGAATTTACGATTCTTTCCGAAAGACCTTCGTACTTTATGATATAGATCCCTTTATTGATAATGCCTCCAGAGGTATTTTCAATAAAATCATATTTCGTTCCTATCCTTTCCGAAACCCCTTGATCAATAATCTCAGGCGAATTGGCAAGTCTTTGTAAAAGGTCATA
>JBFFLO010000399.1:0-2860 GCA_041554895.1 Lutimonas sp.
AAATACCTTTGGTTATTCATACATTTGTTTCCTGCAATCAAAAAATAAAATGGAGCATTTTATCGTATCAGCCCGGAAATACCGGCCACAGGTATTTAGTGATGTCGTTGGCCAGCAAGCCATTACGAATACACTTGAGAACGCGATAAAAAATGACCATTTGGCACAAGCCCTGCTTTTTACGGGCCCTAGAGGTGTTGGTAAAACGACATGTGCGAGGATCCTGGCAAAAAGAATCAATCAGGAAAGCATGGACCATCCGATGGCAGATGAAGATTTTGCCTTCAATATATTTGAACTGGATGCGGCCTCAAATAATTCTGTGGATGATATCAGAACCCTTACCGATCAAGTGAGAATTCCACCTCAAACAGGTAAGTTCAAAGTATATATCATAGATGAGGTGCATATGCTCTCTCAGGCAGCTTTCAATGCCTTTTTGAAAACATTGGAAGAACCGCCGGCCCATGCGATATTCATTTTGGCCACCACCGAAAAACACAAGATCATCCCTACGATTTTATCAAGATGTCAGATTTTTGACTTTAAACGTATAGGCGTATTGGACATCAAAAACTACCTGTACAAGATCGCCGAAGGAGAAAAAGTGGAAGCTGAGGATGATGCCCTGCATGTGATTGCCCAGAAGGCAGATGGGGCCCTAAGGGATGCCTTGTCAATTTTTGATCGTGTGGTTAGTTTTTCGGGTGCCCAACTAACAAGAAAGGCAGTATCCGAAAATTTAAATGTACTTGATCATGATGTTTACTTTCAGGTAACCGACCTGTTATTAGATAACAATATTCCGCAGGTATTAATCACCCTGAACAATATCATGACAAAAGGCTTTGAGGCTCATCACTTTATAATTGGCCTCGCCTCTCATTTTAGAGATCTTATGGTAGCGAAAGATGCTGCTACCGTTGAACTGCTTGAAGTTGGGGATACGGCTAAAAAGCAATATTTGGAACAGGCAAAAAAATCTGATATCCGGTTTTTGATGCGGGCCATTGATCTGGCAAATGACTGCGATCTGAATTTTAAGGGTAGCAAGAACCAGCGATTACTGGTTGAATTGACATTAATGAAAATCGCTTCCATCACTTTTGATGGCAAAAAAAAAATCTAAACGATTTATAATTCCTTCATTTCATTTCTTAACTACCAGCAGTGTATCCAAACCCGCAGCGGCACCTCAGAAAAAGCCTGCTTTACAAAGAACTGACGCGGCAAAACCTGCCGAGACAAAGCCTGCTGCAACTGGAGATGAAACTGCTCAGTTTAAACCTCCCGCTCCCAAAACAATCGTAAAACCCAAACCTCTGGATCTTCACAAAACAGGTCGACGCAATTCTGCCCTTTCCTTATCCAGTTTGAAAAGGAACAAAGAGGAAGAAGAAAGTTTCAAAAAGAAGCAGGAACAGAGTAAAGAAATCAAGGACCTTCCGAAAGATCCTTTTACCGAAGCTACATTTTTCGAAATATGGAATGCCTATGTGAATGATCTCCATCTTCAGGGAGAAAAAATACTTGCCTCTATCCTCAAAGCAGATAGCCCTAAGTTGAAAGGGCATGTGATTCATGTTGCTTATCCAAATGAAATGATGAAAGTAGAACTTTTGAAGGTACGCCCCAGGGTGCTTCGCCATATCAGGGAGAAGCTAAATAATTATGAGGTCGATTTTGAGATTACCGTAAATGAAGACAATACCAAGCGGTTCGCCTATACACCTCAGGAGAAATATGAATTACTTCGCGAGAAAAATAAAGCCTTGGCTTTATTGAGAAAAAAATTCAACCTGGATCTGTAAACCCAGTGCTATTCTTTTACGGTAAGCCTCAATACTGAACAGGCTGAGCTATCTGCAAATCTATCTTTGTTTTTACCAAATAATACGTTTTGCCAATTTCCTTTCTCAGGGGTCCCGATGATCAGTAGATCGTATTCCGCGGAGGTAACTGATATGGTTTCAATAGGGTTTTTCGCTCGTTTCACAATTACGTTTGAAGGAGAGGATGCTTTTTTCAGCAACGCCTTGGAAGATGCTTCTATTGAGGCCATTTCGGCATCTGACATATCATCATTGACCACATGCAAAAGCGTTAGGGACGCTTTATAGAATAAACACACCCGATCAGCAATAGCGACAAAATTTTTATCCTTCCTCCCGGGCCTAAGGGCCATTACCACCTTACTGATATGTCGCACTCCATTATCTCTGAATAGCGCAAAATCTGAATTCACATGGTCAACAAACCAGCCGATTGGATTCCTGACCAATATGCCCTTGTGGGCCCTTGCATTCCAGCCCATGACCATCCAATCCGAATGGGTCTGATCACTCAGTTCCTGAATGGTTTCAGACAGATCATGAGTCACAACAGCTTCAAAGTCAATTTTAACATTCCTTGCCCTTGCCAGCCCTGATATCCGCCTCGCCAGAGAGTGGATTTTTGGGTTATCATCCATGACGGCATCGAGAAAAGTCTGGTTGGGTACTTCAGTGATATTCACGGCTTGGGTGACCTCTTTTTTGTTCAATGCCGCACCGATCTCCAATAGCATTTCGGGTGACTTTTCATTGCCAAACAATGGAATCACCACTCCGGCTTCGGAGGCGATCTTTCCATCGAGAACCGAGTTATTGATCTTCGACAGATCGAGAGGCTCCCTTTTATTGTTTCTGTTCTTATTATACAAAAGATAAAGTGCCGGACGGTGGCCATATTTTCTTAAAATGCCTGTTCGGGCCGTCTTCTTGCCTATTTTTAAATAAATAAGATAACCCAGCAAAACAATGGTCAAAATAGCCAGAAGCGGAATAAAACCAAGGAATATCAACAAAACAATTCCTGAAAC
>JBFFLO010000400.1:0-2852 GCA_041554895.1 Lutimonas sp.
ATAAATTATGCTCAAAGAATTTAAAGAATTTGCCTTAAAAGGCAGCCTTTTGGACATTGCAGTTGGTTTTGTAATGGGTGCTGCTTTTAAAAGCGTCGTAACCTCATTTACAGGAGGTATTGTTTCTCCATTAATCGGTCTTTTACTAAAATCGGACCTTAAAGAATTAAAATGGATCGTAAGAGATGGGGTCACAAATGCAGAAGGTGTGGTTGAAGGTACCATAGCCGTATTATACGGTGAATTCCTAACGAACGTCATTGACTTTATCATTGTAGCATTTGTCATGTTCATTATTGTAAAAGCCGTGAATAAATTCAAAAGAAAAGAAGAAGAGGCACCAGCACCCCCAGCGGGACCTAGCCAGGAAGACCTTCTTGTGGAGATCAGAGATCTTTTGGCCAAAAAATAATCATAGCTGTTTAGAGATAAATATCTCTTTTAAAGACGATGAATTTGAAGGAGTAAATTCATCGTCTTTAATTGTTTTGGTTCAATCTCAGGAAATGATTTTGAGCTGGTCAGCAATCTTTCTATCATTAGAAAGTCTTGGGATTTTATTTTGCCCTCCCAGTTTTCCAATAGACTTCATATACTGATCAAACCCGTTCTTTTTAACTTTGCTTATGACCAATTGCCGTAAAATATTTCCCTGTCGCAGGTCAAAATAATAACTATTCTGTCGTTGCATTTCCTCGTCTATATTTGTTGCAAGTGCCTCAAGGTTTGCGGGTTCTTGTTCAAATTCAATAAACCATTCATGATAAGGCAATTCCCCGGGATCATGATTCACTTGGGGTGCTACCGTAAATTCTTTAATTTGAACCGTCGAATTGGCTGTAGCCATTTTAAGTGCTTGCTCCACTTCCTTTCCTATCACATGTTCTCCGAAAGCTGAAATAAAATGCTTGATCCTTCCGGTAACAATTACCCTAAAAGGAGACAGGGATGTAAAGGCTATTGTATCGCCTATATTATAACTCCATAGACCTGCGTTGGTAGAAATAATCAGGACATAATTAACCCCAAGCTTTACGTCTCTTATGGTAATTCTTTCTGGAGATTCGTTGTAGAAATCCTCAGCAACAATAAACTCATAAAAAATGCCACTATTCAGTAAAAGAAGCATTCCGCTATCAGATGGTTTTTCCTTCTTTTGCTTATCCTGGTAGGCAAAAAATCCTTCTGAGGCGGGAAACAACTCAATGGAGTCAACCTTTCTTCCGATAAGGTTTTCCATATTTTGTCGATAAGGCTCATAATTGACGCCCCCATACACGAAAAGGTTAAAATTCGGAAATATCTCTCCTACTTTTTTCCCCTGGTCTTCAATAAGTTTTTCAAAATACATTTGTACCCAAGAGGGTATGCCACTGATCAATCTCAAATCTTCAACTACAGTTTCCTTGACAATAGCATCCACTTTGGCTTCCCAATCATCTATACAATTGGTTTCCCATGAAGGCAATCTGTTTCTTTGTAAGTATCTTGGAACAAAATGGGCAACAATTCCAGACAGTCTTCCCGTCTTGACTTTGGCAGAATCATCTATTTCAGGAGATCCTTGTAAAAATATCATTTTCCCATCCACAAAATCAGATTTTCCAGTTTCAGCAATATACAATAGCAAGGCTTCCTTGGCAGCGGAAATCTGATAAGGCATGGATTCTTTTGTTATAGGAATGTATTTGGCTCCTGAGGTGGTCCCGGAGGTTTTGGCGAAATACAAAGGACTGCCTTTCCATAGCACATCTTCATCTCCGTTTCTAATAAGCTGTATATAGTCTTTTAAGCCTTCGTAATCTCTAACAGGTACGTTGCGCTTAAAATCAACATATGACCGTATCTCTTCAAATTTATGGTCTTTACCGAATTTAGTGTTTTTCGCTTGTTCAACAAGGTTTTTAAAGACTTTATCTTGTGAGCCAAAAGGATTATTGGCCCATGCATAGACCTGTCTTGAAACAATGCCGGCATAAATTTTTGCTAGGAATGATTTTAACACGAATTAAAAGTCTATTTATTGGTCACCCAGAATACTGGTTTAATCAAAATTAATATAATTGGTTGGATTTACCGGATACCCATCATTCCATAGCTCAAAATGCAAATGAGCTCCTGTTGAGAAAGCTCCGGTGGATCCGGCACTGGCAATAACTTCTCCTGTTTTCACTAATTCTCCCTGTTCCTTGTAAATAGATGCATTATGCTTATATATTGACGTAAAACCCTGTCCGTGTTCAATCAATATGACATAACCTGTATCTGCTGTAAACCCCTTAAAAATGACCGTTCCGTCTGCTACAGCTTTAACAGGAGTATCCTGGTCTACAGCAATATCCACAGCAAAATGCTTTTCCTTATCATCATATTGCTGGGTGATTTGTCCTTTAATTGGAGATGAAAAAACAATATCCGTATTTTTTTCAGCTTGCTGAAAAACACTAAACCTGTCCATCTGCTCTACTTCCACGCGAAACAAGGAATCTTCAGGAGAAGGGGCAAAATCAATCTCATCTATTTGAAATTGCCTTAAAACTGAGTCTTTATTAAAGGTCACTCTTTTGATTTCTCCTTTAAGTACTTGTTGGATATTCTCTATATAAAGATCATTTACTGATAGTGCCTGGTTCAGTGAATCAACTTTATAGGACAAATTTGTCGTCTCTTTCTGCAATTCAGTAGATGAATATCCCTGGATATATTCCTTTAAGGGTGTCACGGTGATCAATAAAATCGTCAGGCTGATCAGAAGGATTGAAAAAATAGCTCCAAAGACAAATGCATTCAAACGATTCAGCTTGAAGGAAAATCGCTCCTCAAAAGTATCCTCGTTCAAAACAACAAAACGA
>JBFFLO010000401.1:0-2831 GCA_041554895.1 Lutimonas sp.
AATGATTGATTTACTACTAGGCCTGCAATGGGGTGATGAAGGAAAAGGAAAAATCGTTGATGTACTCACTAAGAATTACGATATCATTGCCAGGTTTCAGGGAGGGCCAAACGCCGGTCATACGTTGATTTTTGATGGTAACAAACATGTTTTACACACCATCCCCTCCGGGATCTTTCACGACAGGGCAATCAATGTGGTCGGTAACGGAGTTGTGATCGATCCTGTTATCTTTAAAAAAGAACTTGACAATCTCGGTAGTTATCAGATTGATTTTAAAACAAAACTGCTGATTTCAAGAAAAGCCCATATCATACTGCCAACACATCGCTTATTGGATGCCGCTTCTGAAAAGATGAAAGGAAAATCAAAAATCGGCTCTACGCTCAAGGGAATAGGTCCGACATATATGGATAAAACAGGCAGGAACGGTCTCAGGATTGGAGATCTTGAAATGAAGAACTGGAAGGAACGTTACAGGGCCTTAACTGAAAAGCATCTTAACATGATCAGTTTCTATGCCGTTGAACTTGAATTCGATCTTGATGCATTGGAAAAAGAATTCTTTCATGCCATAGATGTGCTAAAGGAACTGACCTTTATTGATAGCGAAGAATACATCAACCAGGCATTAGCCGAAGGCAAATCCATTCTTGCCGAAGGTGCACAAGGCTCTTTATTAGACATAGATTTTGGAACCTATCCTTATGTCACTTCTTCTAATACCACGGCAGCAGGGGCTTGTACAGGATTGGGAGTCGCTCCAAATAAAATTGGTGACGTTTTTGGAATTTTTAAAGCCTATACGACCAGGGTTGGCTCTGGCCCTTTCCCAACCGAGCTTTTTGATCAGGATGGAGAAACCATGGGTAAGGTAGGTCATGAATTCGGAGCTACAACAGGAAGGCCAAGACGCTGTGGGTGGTTGGATCTTATTGCGCTTAAATATGCAGTTCAAATCAATGGCGTTAGCCAATTGATGATGATGAAAGGAGATGTGCTTTCCGGATTTGAAGTATTGAAAGCCTGTACTTCTTATACCTATAAAGGAGAAGATATCTTTCATTTCCCATTTAATATCGAAGAAGAAAACATAGCGGTAAATTATACGGAGTTTGAAGGGTGGAAAGAAGATTTGACCATGATGACAGATGCAGGGCAATTGCCTAAGAACCTGAATGACTACATTGCCTTTATTGAAGATTTTGTAGGCGTCAAAGTAAGCATCGTATCTGTTGGACCTGATAGAAAGCAAACTATAATGGTATAACCATTTTACAGCTTGTCATAAAAAAAAGGTAAAGTTCCCAATAAGAATCTTTACCTTTTTTCATTTAGTTATATTTGTATTGCTTAATTAAAATACTGCACGATTGAAGTCAACACTCTTGTTTATCTTTTGTTGCTTTTTATCCCTAACTGCCGCGGCTCAGGGAAAGAGAATTCAGATCATTCATTCTGATAACTCCAGCATTGACGAGGCCAGGTTGCCGGGAGCCACCATACTGTTGGGGAATATAGTCATCAGGCATGAAGGCATCAAACTCAATTGTAAAAAAGCCATACATTACAAAAATGAGAATTTTATAAAAGCTTATGGTGATGTCGTTCTCAATCAGGGCGATAGCGTTATCCAGACGAGCCAGTATACTGAATATAACGGAAATACACAGAAAGCCTTATCCTGGGGAAATGTGGTCATCAAAGACGCTAGAATGACCCTGAGTACAGATACACTTAATTTTGACAGGTCTAAACAACTTCTTTTTTATAAGTATGGTGCCACTATTAAAGACAGCGTCAATGTACTTACAAGTAACACCGGGAACTATTATTTGGAAAACAATAAATTTCAGGCCATCTCTAATGTGGTGTTGACCAATCCTGACTATGTACTTGAATCCAATCATCTCGATTATTATACTGACAGCCGGAGGGCCTTTTTATACGGTGCCTCCACGATAAGAAGTGATGATAACTTCATTTACTGTGAAAAAGGCTTTTATGACACCCAACAAAATGTATCGCATTTTACCAGAAATGCGAGAATAGAGTATGACAACAAAGAAATTAAGGCAGATAGCCTTTTCTACAACAGAAATCTGGGCTTCGCCTCTGCCACCCAAAATATAGTCATTACTGACACTGTGAACCACACTGTTCTAAAAGGTAATTATGCAGAATTTTTTGAGAAAGTCGACTCTGCTTTTGTGGTAGAAAAAGCGGTCGCTATAACCAATACCAACAAAGACTCACTATTTATTCATGGAGATACCATTTTGGCCACCGGAAAGCCTGAAAAAAGAATTATTCGTGCTTACCATCATGTAAAATTTTTTAAAAGCGACCTGAGCGGCAAATGTGACTCCATCCATTCGGATCAGGAAACCGGACTTACACAAATGTTTCGATCCCCTGTATTGTGGTCAAAGAAAAGTCAGATTACCGGTGACACCATACAAATGCTTAATAATACGGAAACCAATCAGTTGGACAGTTTAAAGGTTCTTCGTAATGCTTTTATCATTGACAAAGATTCTATAGGGTTCAATCAAATAAAAGGGCGTGACCTTTTCGGAAAATTTGAAGATAATGATTTGCGGTTTGTCAATATTGTTGGGAATTCGGAGGTGATCCATTTTGTAAGGGATGATGAGCAGGCACTCATCGGAATAGAAAAAACATCTTGCAGTGAGATACATTTTGTACTCAGGGATGGAAAAATCGAAACATCTAAATTCATTACATTCCCTGACGGACAAACCTACCCCCCATCCAAGCTGCCTAAAAATGCAAGAAAGTTAAGAGGTTTTATATGGAGGGAAGCTGAA
>JBFFLO010000402.1:0-2827 GCA_041554895.1 Lutimonas sp.
GGGTGATCTGGATATTGCCCATACATGGAAAGATAACCTGATCAGGATCGAGCCAAAGGATAAAATTAAGGATACGGTAATTACTGTGGAATCTGATTGGAGTTCAGCATCCTATTTTTACAGCCTTGTAGCCTTAAGTGAGAATGGAAAAGTAACCCTAAGCTCATATAAAAAAAACAGTTTACAAGGAGACAGTTCTTTGGTACAAATTTACGAGAATTTTGGGGTAAGGACCTATTTTGAAAATGATACAATTACCCTGGTAAAAGAAAAAACCAGGTTGGTTCCACTAGAATTGGACCTAAGTGATTCTCCTGACCTGGCTCAGACTATTGCGGTCACATGTTTTGGCTTGAAAATGGCATGCGACCTTACAGGTTTGCATACCCTAAAAATTAAAGAAACGGATCGATTGGTGGCCTTGCAACAGGAATTGGAAAAGTTAGGAGCTGCTATTAGCGTAACCGATAAGAGTTTACATCTTAAGGCAGGATCTACGATCAATGAAGATATTCTGATCAAAACCTATGACGACCACAGAATGGCGATGGCTTTTGCTCCATTGGCTTTAAAGGTTCCCATACAGATCGATGACGCCGAAGTTGTAAGCAAATCGTACACTGATTTCTGGGCAGATTTCGAAAAGGTTTTGGTCTCGTGAGGTGATCGGAGTTGATCACCTCACCTCCGATCACCCGTGTTATTTTTATCGGTTAAGATTTTTGTGTTTGAGGGGCTCACTTAAGTGAAGGCTTCATTTAAGTCAAGGGGTGATTTCAATCAAAGGGTGATTAATAAAAAATTCAGCATTATGGAAAGTATTCAGGAATTCTTGGAATTTGAGTTATTACATATTGGTAACTATGTGATCTCAGTATTTACGATCGTAAGGATAATATTGATCATACTTGTAGCGGCTATTTTGTTATGGATCATCAAAAAGGCTTTGATGAGGAAGAATATTGTTGAAAAATTCGATACCGGTACGGCTTATGCCATATATCAGATCGTTAAATATTTCATCTGGGTGATTGCATTCGGGTTGATTCTTGAGGCCATTGGTATACGTGTCACGGTTTTAATAGCAGGTTCTGCGGCCTTATTGGTAGGTGTTGGTTTGGGATTGCAACAAACTTTTAACGACGTTATCTCAGGAGTTATATTGCTATCGGAAAGGTCCATTAAAATTGACGATATACTGGAGATCGACGGAGATATTGTAAAGATACAGGATATTGGGCTGAGGACTTCGAAAGGGTTGAACCGCGATCAGATTTCCATTATCATTCCTAATTCTTTAATCACAACCAATAAAGTGATCAATTGGAGCCATCAGACCAGGCACAATCGTTTTAGGATCAATGTAGGAGTTGCCTATGGATCTGATGTTGATTTGGTATCAGAGGTGCTTAAACAATGCGCCCTGGAGAACACTCATGTGGATAAGATAGATGGGGTTGAAGTGCAGCTGTTGGATTTTGCCGATTCTTCGCTGAATTTTCAGTTGTTGTTCTATAGTGACGAAATATTCAGGATAGAAAGGATCAAAAGCGATATAAGGAAGGTCATAGCAAAAAAATTCAAAGACAATAGCATTGTGATCCCATTTCCGCAAAGGGACCTTCACATCAAAAAAAGCTGATCTTTTTAAATTACAAGATGCCGGGAACCGAACCGCCATCGACCTTAATCACCGCTCCATTGGTTGCAGCGCTCAGGGGGCTGGCTAAAAAAAGAGCCATGTCTGCTATTTCCTTGGGCTGGGCAAATCTTTGAAGTAAGGAGGTGGTGCGGGTTTTATTAAAGAAATCTTCAGCCACGGCTTCTTCGGATCGATCTTCCTGTATTGCCTGATCTTTTAAAAAGGTAACGGCTCCTTCTGTTAAGGTAGAGCCGGGAAGAAGCGCATTCACAGTTACCTGAGTGCCTTTCGTGGTTTGTGCCAGCCCACGAGATAAACTCAGAAGAGCCGCTTTGGTCGTGCTGTAAGCGATAAGATCTTCGGGGACCAATTGTGCACATTCACTCGAAATGAAAAGAATTCTACCCCAGTTTTGATCGATCATTTTTGGCAAAAAGTATTTTGATAACTGGACGGCGCCCATGACGTTGACCTGAAACATTTCTTGCCATTCAGCAACTGAAGTTTCTTCAAAGGATTTTGAAGAAAAGATACCAACATTATTGATCAAAATATCCACTTGATCTATTTGCTTTTGAACATTTTTAATAGCCTTGGGATCCCTGAAATCAGCTACAATTCCTGAAACAGAATTCTCCGGAGCCAATAATTTCAATTTCTCAATGGCTCCCTGAAGCTTATCATCTGATCTTCCATTAATAATAACCTTAGCTCCTTCTTGCAGAAATCCCTTTGCCATGGCAAAGCCTATTCCTGAAGTTGAGCCGGATATAAAAACACTTTTATTTGCTAAATGTAATTCCATAATTAACTGATGATTCCAAGTGGGCTAAAAATAAACCAAAGAAACAAAACACAGGCAATTAAAAGGATGGTAAGGACTGCGTCTGTTGACCATTTGAATTTAGCATGTAATTCTTCCTTACTAAAGGTCACTAATTCTAAAAGATCTGCCCTTTTTGGAGTACCCATTTTACTAAAGATCATCAATACCAAAACACTAAAAATAAACAGATAGATGGCATAGTGCAAGAAATTGATGTCGAGCATCATTTGTAACATACCGGATGGTGCAACATCTATAATTCCCTCTTTGCTTAAATACTCAGTGATTAACCGAAGCATACCGAGTGCGAACCCTGACCAAAGAGCGATGATAGCCCCTTTGGCATTGATCCATTTAAA
>JBFFLO010000403.1:0-2793 GCA_041554895.1 Lutimonas sp.
AAGCTTCCTGAAGCCGAGCTTCAAAAGCAAGGGTCACGATGTATGGATTGCGGTATACCTTTTTGTCATAGCGGATGTCCATTAGGCAATTTAATCCCTGATTTTAATGATCTTGTCTACAGAGGAGAATGGAAAAAAGCGTTGGAAATACTTCATTCAACAAATAACTTTCCGGAATTTACCGGAAGGCTTTGTCCCGCTCCTTGTGAAAAAGCCTGTGTACTTGGCTTGATCGAAGATCCAGTATCTATTGAAAATATTGAAAAAAACATTGTTGAAAAAGGATTTGAAGAAGGATGGATCGTTGCACATCCACCGAAAGAAAGAACCGGTAAAACGGTTGCTGTTGTTGGTTCTGGTCCGGCAGGCCTAGCTGCTGCTCAGCAATTGAACAGGGCGGGGCATTTGGTCACCGTTTTTGAAAGGGATGATGAGATCGGAGGCCTTTTGAGATATGGCATACCCAATTTCAAAATGGAAAAAGAGATCATTGACCGCAGGGTTGGTGTTTTAAAAGAAGAAGGGATTTCATTTATATGTGATGCCAATATCGGCGAAAATTATCCCATTGGAAAACTTGATGATTTTGACGCTGTCGTTCTTTGTGGTGGTGCCACCAAAAGGCGTTCATTACCCACAAAAGGTGCAGATGCAAAAGGGGTAGTTCAGGCCATGGATTTTCTTACCCAACAAACAAAATCCTTGTTCGGAAGTAAAATTGAAGGTGAAGTGCTATCTGCCAAAGGTAAGGATGTGATCGTTATTGGAGGTGGAGACACAGGCTCTGACTGCGTGGGAACTTCCAATCGTCAGGGCGCCAAATCTGTGACCAATTTTGAGATCATGCCTAAACCGCCAAAATCCAGAAGTGATTCAACACCATGGCCTTTTTGGCCGTTGCAACTTAAAACTTCCTCTTCACATGAAGAAGGATGTGAAAGAAACTGGTTGATCAACACCAAGGAATATGTCACCAATGATAAAAATGAATTGATCGCCTTAAAAACGGTTGAAGTTGAATGGAAAATGATCCCTGGCCAAAGACCCATACTTATTGAAAAAGTAGGGACTGAAAAAACCTGGCCCTGTGATCTTGTCCTGTTGGCCCTTGGTTTTACCGGTCCTGAAAACACATTAAGTGACCAGCTTGGGTTAGAGTTGGACGAAAGAACTAATTATAAGGCCAAAAATTACCAAACCAATGTACCTCATATATTTACAGCAGGCGATATGAGAAGAGGACAATCTTTGATTGTCTGGGCAATCAATGAAGGTAGGGAAGCTGCAAGAGAAGTTGATATCTTCCTTATGGGAGCAAGTAATCTACCGATAAAAGGCCAGGGGGATCTGCCAGGCGCATAACCGCATTTATAAATCAAAAAAGGAGGTATGGTTACACTATACCTCCTTTTTTATTGTTTTTCATTCAAAGTAAATTATTGTGCTTCAATTGTTCATAAGTTTATACGTTATTTTCTTCATTTTCATCGCTTAACAGAGTATGTTAAGATTCTCTTCAGATTTCAATCCTACTTTTACGTAAAATTAAAAAACAGAACAGGTAGAACTAAAAACCGTTCTGATTATTCAACACTAAAAACTAAAGTAACCTAAAATTTTAATTATGATGAAAAAAATTCTTGCACTGCTGGTGATAACAACAATAATGGTGTCATGTGTATCTAAAAAGAAATACGTGCTATTAGAAGATGATCTAACTGAGACAAGAGGAGAATTGCAAAAGACTACTATTGAAAAAGAAGAGTTAGAGGCAAAATTTGCAAAAATTGAAAAGAGAGTTGAAGTTTACAACAACCAGATCAATTCATTGCAATCTGATAATGCAAACTTGACAGAAAGCAACAACCAGAAAATGGACTTGTTGGCCGATAACTCGGCTCCTATTTCTGAAAACATGAAAGCAAATCTTAGGGAAACTTTAGCTAAACTTCCTCCTGAAGCTTTAGAAGGTGCAACAACACTTAAAGATTCCATGAATATTGCTATTTCATATAAACTGGAAAAGTCGATCAAGGCAAACAATATCGATAATGGAGTTGATATTGACGTGAACATCGATCAAACTGTAGTAATGATATCTGTGGCTGACAGCTTATTGTTCAGATCGGGAAGTTATAACATCAGTTCAAAGGCTTATCCTTTGTTAGCTAAATTAGCCGACGTCATCAATGCAGAACCAAGTATCGATGTAATGATTGAGGGCCATACAGATTCTAAGGGTATACATACAGAAACAATCGTTGACAACTGGGACCTAAGTGTAAAAAGATCTACTTCCGTGGTTAGGATCCTCCAAAACAAATACAAAGTTGATCCTGCAAGATTGATACCTTCAGGAAGAAGTTCATATGTTCCTTTAACTGACAATTCTTCTTACAAGAACAGAGCTAGAAACAGACGAACCAACATCATTATCATGCCTAACCTTAACAAATTCTTTGCGCTTATGGCCGAAGAAGAAGTGGTTAGCTTGGAAAACTAGAATTATTGAAGTATTCAATTTGAAAGGCGGCCTTAGGGCCGCCTTTTTTTGTGCCTTATGCCGAAGCGTCCCGAACTGAGGCGATGGGAGCTGAGGTGATGGGAGCTGAGGTGATGGGAGCTGAGGTGATGGGAAATATACACGTCAGCTTAAAACAAAAAATCCGGAGTAAAATAAGATCTTACTCCGGACTTTCCCACTAACTAAAACTAAAAACTAATCAACATTATCGTGTAAAAAAGAATTATTCGACCTTAGCTGAATCTCGTCATTATCATCAGTCCCTAAAG
>JBFFLO010000404.1:0-2740 GCA_041554895.1 Lutimonas sp.
TCGTTGCTTATTCAAAAAAGATTAATTGTATTTTTGCTAAAAATTTAAAAAATGGAAGTGATCTCTCAAAATTTTCCTGAACTCACTGAGGTGCAATTGAAACAGTTTTCCATGCTTAAGAATCTTTACACTGACTGGAACGCAAGAATTAATGTTATTTCAAGAAAGGATATAGATGCTTTGTATGTAAAACATGTCTTACATTCGTTGGGAATAGCAAAGGTTCAACCTTTTTTACCAGCTTCCAAAGTACTTGACGTAGGTACCGGCGGGGGTTTTCCGGGAATTCCATTGGCAATTATGTTTCCTGAAACCCAATTTGTTTTAGTTGATTCTATTGGCAAGAAGATCAAAGTTGTTGAGGCCGTCGCCGAATCACTGGGTTTACAAAATGTTACTTCAATCCATGGAAGAGCTGAAAAAGTGAAGGGTGAATTTGATTTTGTTGTTAGCCGGGCAGTGACCCGGATGGATGATTTTGTTAAGTGGGTAAGAAAAAAAATCCGTAGAAAAAACAGGCACGAACTTAAAAACGGCATCCTCTATTTAAAGGGGGGTGACCTGAAAGAGGAGCTGCAAAATTTTCCAAGTGCTACCCTTTACAACTTGGCCGATTATTTTGATGATCCATTTTTCGAAACAAAAAAGGTGGTTCATATTCCCATTAAATACAGGCTTTAAAGTTGTTTAGCCCATCCGGTCAGGCCAGCTGAAACTATGAATTTCATAAGCTCGCTTGAATTTACATCCAGTTTTCTTATTTGAGTGCGCGGCACGATAAACAGTTCGCCTGAAAAGTTATAGGAATGCGGAAAGTATACAGCAACCTTTCCCTCAGCTTTGATGATATCAAGATTCTCTTCAGTGATGAACCCCAGTTTTTCCAAATCAGAATTCAGGTTTACCTGTACCAGGACCGGTTGATTGAACTTCTTCTCCTTCCCCACAAAAGCCGTAAAAAGATCATTAAAGGCAGCGTAAATAAAATTAATAAGAGGGACTTTATCAATGACTTTTTTAAAAACTTTTTTTAGAGGTTGAGCAATGATCGTTCTTCCGATAAACCCTATAATAATCAAGAAAATAAGCAGAGATAGCAAACCGAGGCCAGGGATCTGAACGTCAAAGAACCTTGCAAGTAATTTTTGAGACAGCCCGTCAACCAGGGTAAAGGCCCCATAGATAATATAAGCGGTAATTCCTAAAGGAGCTATATAAAGCAGCCCTTGAAGTAGATAATTAATTAATTTTTTCATAAGTCAAAGTTTGATTAGCGTCTTTTCTATTGTGGTTCAAATTACAAAGATTTTACATGTGTTACAGGTAGAAATTATAAGATTTATAAGGTCCTTATCAAATGTCATCATGAATTGCAAAGATTTAAAAATTGATAATTAAGCCATGGAATACTTTAAAATAGTTGATTTTCTTCCTTAAATTAGCCTTGTTATTATACTATTGACAAAATTTCAGCAGAGCAAAAAATGGATAAGGAACTTTCTTCGATACACTATGACCAATATTTGCAACTTCAAAAGATACTTGATGCACAAAAATTAAGAAGTGTTGAATTCAAAAAGCCTGCACATGATGAAATGCTTTTTATTATTGTACACCAGGTATATGAACTCTGGTTTAAAGAGATCCTTCATGATCTGGGTTCTATCATGGAGCTTTTCAGCGAGGGCAAAGTAGAAGAAGCACAGATTGGCGTTGCAATTTCAAGGCTCGATAGAATTGTTAAAATTCAGAAAATACTTGTTGATCAGATAGATATTATTGAAACGATGACCCCTCTTGATTTTCTGGATTTTAGAAATTACCTCCTTCCTGCTTCCGGATTTCAAAGTTTTCAATTCAGGCAATTAGAGGTTTCTCTGGGACTAAAAAGGGAAAAAAGGATATCCTATACGCAATGTTCATATTCAGGGGTCTTCTCAGATCAGGAACAAGCAATTTTAAACAACCTGGAATCTGGGGATTCTATGTTCGATTTGGTTGAAAAATGGCTGGAGCGAACTCCTTTTTTGCAGTTTGAAACATTTGACTTTGTTGAGGAATATAAAAAATCGGTGCAACTAATGCTCCAACGAGAGGAGCAGGCCATAGAAAAGGCTCATTATATATCGGATCAGGAAAAAATGCTTAGGGTAAGGATGTTGGGGGAAACAAACACCTACTTTAACTCAATTTTTAATAAGGAAATGCATGAAGATAAATTGAGGGAGGGTAGTTTGAAATTATCTTATAAAGCGACTATTAGTGCTTTACTGATCAATCTTTACAGAGATGAACCACTGTTAAGGCAACCTTTTATGTTTCTTCAGAAACTGATCGATATGGATGAACTACTTACTACCTGGCGGAACAGACATGCGCAAATGGTGTTGCGTACCCTGGGACAGAAAATTGGCACCGGAGGCTCTTCGGGCTATGATTATTTAAAGACAACGGCAGATAAGCACAGGGTTTTTTATGACCTGCATAATATTTCTACGCTGCTGATTCCAAGGTCTTTTTTACCCGCCCTACCTAAAGAGCTAAAAGAAAAACTTGATTTTAATTTCTCTAAAGACGACTGATACCCTGAACAAATGACATTAAGAATATACCTTAAGGATCAATATTTTACTTTTGATACAAGTAAGGTAAAAGACATTTCCATACCATTAAAATTCAATGGAGAGCAACCAAATATGTATCACGCAATAAAAGCTGAATCAAGAGCCTATGAGGCAGA
>JBFFLO010000405.1:0-2722 GCA_041554895.1 Lutimonas sp.
TAACGACGCATATTATCAACAGGTTGCAACAGTTTTATGGAGACAGGATATCTGTGTTTCATTCGAGGTATTCGGTAGATGAAAGGGTTGAGGTATGGAACAACCTGATAACACGTTCAAATAAGGCGCAGATTGTATTGGGAGCCAGGTCTTCGGTCCTTTTACCTTTTAGCGATTTAGGCTTGATCATTGTTGATGAGGAGCACGAAACTTCCTTTAAACAATTTGAACCCTCGCCAAGATACCATGCCCGTGATACTGCCGTTATGTTGGGTTATTTGCATGGAGCCAGTGTATTGCTGGGAAGTGCGACACCATCTGTTGAGACCTTTTATAACGCAAGGCAATCTAAATATGGCTATGTAAAACTGGAAACTCGGTACGGTAATGTTCAATTGCCTGAGATCGAATTGGTCGATATCAAAGAAAAGCATAGAAAAAAAAGAATGACCGGGCATTTTTCAGATCGCTTGTTGGGTTTGATGAAAGAGGCTTTGCTAGACAAAGAGCAGATCATCCTGTTCCAAAACAGAAGAGGGTTTGCGCCAGTTGTCGAATGCAGCACTTGTGGCGTAGCTCCCCAATGTCCGAATTGCGACGTAAGCCTTACATTTCATAAATTCAATAATGAGCTAAGGTGCCATTATTGCGGTCATCAGCAAACTTTGCCAAAAACTTGTCCCGCTTGCGAAAATCCTACTTTGGATACCAAGGGGTTTGGAACGGAACAGATCGAGCTGGAGCTCAAAGAACTCTTTCCTGAAGCCAAAGTCGCAAGAATGGACCTGGATACCACAAGAGGCAAGTATGGTTATCAAAAACTGTTAAGGTCGTTCCATGACCATGAGATCGATATTCTGGTGGGTACGCAAATGCTGACCAAGGGCCTGGATTTTAAAAACGTTAGTCTTGTGGGGGTGCTCAATGCGGATAATCTATTGAATTTTCCCGATTTTAGGGCTCATGAGCGCACTTATCAATTGATGGTACAGGTGTCGGGCAGGGCAGGGCGCGATCAGAAAAGGGGTAAGGTTGCCATTCAAAGTTTTAATCCCTATCATCAGATCCTGCAGCAAGTAACAGTTCATGACTATGAGGGCATGTATCAGGATCAAATGAATGAACGTCATCAGTTCAGTTATCCTCCTTTGGTTCGCTTGGTTCGAATTGTGTTGAAACACAAGGATTTTATAAAAGTTGATACCGCTGCCAACTGGATGGGTAAATCTTTGGTGAATAGCTTTGGCGATCAGGTGCTGGGGCCGACCAGCCCTTCGATAGGAAGAATCAGAAATAAGTATATCAAATCAATTCTTATCAAGCTTCCCGTAAATATTTCCCTGAAACAATCAAAAAACCAGATCCAAAGAATCAAAGATTCCTTTATGGCCATTGCTGACTTCAGGGCTGTCCAGGTAATCGTGGATGTGGATTGTTATTGAGGTAGTGATTAAATGTATGAATGGTTGAAATAGAACCTAGCTGCTGGCTGGCAAGGAATAAGGGAAGCTAATGAATGAATGTAGAATATTTTTGGTTTTTAGTCTTGAAACAAAATTCGAAATTCCTTGTTCGAAACTCGAAATTCGGAATTCAATTTCTACAATGCTAAAATGATCAGGTATGACGATCCTTTTTGTTTTCCCATTCTTCGCGTAGGTCTGAGGAGACCATTCCGCTGCCGTCATGTTTCCAGCCGGGTGGCTTGATAAAGTACTTCAATTTATTAGCGACGGTAGTTTTTGATTCAAGGGCATCTTTAAACATCAAGTACCACTCTGTAAAGGCAATTTTTATCGGGTTATAGGTGTCTATATTCTTGACGAGCCCGTAAACTGGTTTTTCAACTTCCGGTTCAAAGGTTCCGAACATTTTATCCCAAATGATGAGGATCCCGGCGTGATTCCTGTCAAGGTACTGAGGATTCGTCGCATGGTGGACCCTGTGGTGAGACGGTGTGTTAAAAATAGCTTCGAACCAATTGGGCAGTTTATCGATCAGTTCGGTATGGATCCAATATTGGTACAGCAAACTTATCGACATTTGGGCAAGGATCATCACCGGATGAAATCCCAACAAAGCCATGGGCAGCCAGAAGATGAATGACATAAAACTTCCTGACCAGGTCTGTCTCAAGGCTGTGCTTAAATTATATTTTTTAGAAGAATGGTGTACCACATGAGAAGCCCAAAACAATCTATTTTCATGACTGATCCGGTGAAACCAGTAATAACAGAGATCATCGGCGAAAAACACCAAAACCCAGGCCCACCATGTGAATGGAATGGTAAAAAACCTCAAGTTTACATAAACGAGTGTGAGTATAGCCAATACCATGGCCTTGGCAAGCAATCCAATAAGCACGTTTCCCAAGCCCATTGTAATAGAGGCAGCTGCATCTTTAAAGGTATACGAGGCCATTTGCTTTTTACTTGTGATGATGACCTCAATGATCAATGTCAAGACAAAAAACGGAATGGCATAATGTATAAGGTTTGGCAAATCGGGTATGTCCAGGCTGTTATCCATCGGATTATTGTATAGATCAATTTTACAATAATTAAACTGAATAACAAAAAATGACTTTGCATTTTTAATTTGTGAGGTGATCGGAGGTGAGGTGATGGGAGGTGAGGTGCTCACTTGAGAAGCCTTCAGATGCGAACCCCTCGGAGGTGAACCCTTCGGAAGTGAGGGGGTGAGCCCATAAATTTGCATAAAA